>NZ_JBHUYK010000011.1:0-197827 GCF_042668615.1 Nocardia sp. NPDC057272
GGTTCGTACGAACCGGGCCACAGTGTTGTCGTTTCGCTACTTCGACGCGAGCTTCTTGTCGTCACCCTTCTTGCTCGCGGCCTTCTTGGCGGGTTTCTTCGCCGCCTTCTTCGTCGCGGACGCGGGCGCCGAACCATTGGTGTCGGGCGAACCTGCCGGGTTCACCGCCGTGACGACCAGGGCGTCGTCGGCGGTGTCGACCTTCACCGTGCCGCCGGGGTCGAGACCGCCGTCGAGGAGCAGTCGCGAGACCCGGTTGTCGAGCTCCTTCTGCACGGTGCGACGCAACGGCCGCGCACCGAACTCGGGCTGGAAACCGCGCTCGCCCAACCAGTCCACCGCGGACTGACTGATCTCGAGTTCGATGTCCTGGGCGGCGAGCATGCGCCGGGTGCGATCCAGGATCAGTTCGACGATCTGTTCCAGCTGCTCCTTGTCCAGGCGATGGAACACGATCTGCTCGTCGATCCGGTTGAGGAACTCGGGCCGGAAGTGCTGGCGCAGTAGCTCTTCGAGCTGCGGCACGATCGAGTCGAGGTCGCCGGGTGGTGCCTCGAGGATTACGTGCGACCCGATGTTGGACGTCATGATCACGATCGTGTTCTTGAAATCGACTGTGCGGCCCTTGGAATCGGTGACGCGCCCGTCGTCGAGCAATTGCAGCAGCACATTGAACACATCGGGATGCGCCTTCTCGACCTCGTCGAACAGAATCACCGAATACGGCTGACGCCGCACCTTGTCGGTGAGCTGCGCGGCATCGTCGTAGCCGACGTATCCGGGCGGGGCGCCGACCAGCCGCGAGACCGTGTGCTTCTCCTGGAACTCGCTCATGTCGAACCGGATCAGGCGATCCTCGTCGCCGAAGACCGCTTCCGCGAGGGCCTTGGCGAGCTCGGTCTTGCCGACACCGGTGGGGCCGAGGAACAGGAACGACCCGATCGGCCGGTTCGGGTCCTTGAGTCCGGCCCTCGCTCTGCGCACCGCCTCGGCGATCGCCACGATCGCCTCGTTCTGCCCGATCACCCGCTTGTGCAGGACGTCTTCGAGCTGGAGCAGGCGCTGCTTCTCCTCGGCGGTCAGATCGGCCACCGGAATACCGGTGCGCTTGGAGATCACCTCGGCGATGTCGACGACATCGACGATCGGCTCCGAGGACGTCGCACCGGACTCCTCCAGCTCCTCCTCGGCGGCGGCGATGTCGGCCTTGAGAGCCTTGGCCTTCTCGTAGTCCTCGTTGTCGACCGCGGCGTCCTTCTCCCGGTACAGCCGCGCGATCGCCTCGTCCCTGGCCTTCACCGCCGGGTCGGGGGTGCCCGAACGGAGCCGGACCCGGGCGCCCGCCTGGTCGATCAGATCGATCGCCTTGTCGGGCATGAACCGGTCGGTGATGTAGCGATCCGACAGCTGCGCGGCCGCGACCAGCGACTCGTCGGAGTAGCGCACCTGATGGTGCTCCTCGTACACGTCGGCCAGCCCGCGCAGGATTTCGATGGTGTCCTCCACCGAGGGCTCCGAGACCATCACCGGCTGGAACCGGCGTTCCAGCGCGGCGTCCTTCTCGATGTATTTGCGGTACTCATCGATGGTTGTCGCGCCGACGACGTGCAGATCGCCGCGGGCCAGCGCGGGCTTGAGCAGGTTGCCCGCGTCCATCGAGCCCTCGCCACCGCCGCCGGCGCCGACGATGGTGTGCAGCTCGTCGATGAAGATGATCAGCTCGTCCTTGTACGCGCGGACCTCGTCGAGGATCTTGGTCAGCCGCTCCTCGAATTCGCCGCGGTACTTGCTCCCGGCCACGAGCGAGCCGACGTCGAGCGCGATGACGCGGCGGTCGGCGAGGGTGACCGGCACGTCCCCGTTGACGATGCGCTGGGCCAGCCCCTCCACGATCGCGGTCTTACCGACACCGGGATCACCGATCAGCACCGGGTTGTTCTTGCGCCGCCGCGACAGGATCTCGATGGTCTGCTCGATCTCCTCCGCACGGCCGACAACCGGGTCGATCAGGCCCTCGCGGGCCTCGGCGGTGAGATCGCGGCCGTACTCGTCCAGCGTGGGCGTGTCCGATTCCGGTTGCTGCCGCTTCGACGGCGCGGTCGCCTTCGGGGTTCCCGGCGCGGGTACGCCACCGCTCTGGGTGGCCGCGATCCCGGCGACCAGCGCCTGCGCGGCGACGCTGTCGGGGAGCGAGGCGATGCCGAGCAAGATGTGTTCCGGGCCGATGTAGCTGCTGCCGGATTGGGCCGCCTGGCGCTGGGCGGCGCGCAGCGCGACCTTGGTGGCGGGGCTGAGCGTGATGTCGGCGAGGTCGTCTTCGCTGGGCCTGCCGGTGTCGAGGTAGTCCTCCATCTGCTCGGCGACCTGATCGGGATCCAGGCTGAGCTCGGCGACGATGCTGCGCCCGGGTTCTGCTTCGGTGGCCGCGTACAGCAGGTGTTCGGGAGTGATTTCGGGGTTGCCCCATTCCTGGGCCGCCTCGCGCGCGGTACCGACCAGCAACTTCGCGTTGTCGGTCATCAACCTGCCCAGATCGATGCGTTGTACCGGTGGCTTCGAGGACATTCCGGAACCGAAGAACCGCTGGAAGATGTCGTCGAAAGGATCCCGAGAACTCGGCCAATTTGCTGTCATGCCCACACCTCTTCGCTCGTCGCGCCGTGTGTCACGGCGACTCATGCAGATCGGGTCGGTACTGCCAGCAATACTTCGGCATCCTCGAAGGGTGTGCAAGGGATTGGACAGTTTCACATCGGCGATGTCGGCACGTGTGGCGCACAAACCAAAATCCGGCCGAAACGCTCCGGAACCACCGGTTTTGTCTGATTCTTGATGACAGGGCGCCGCAGCCGGGTAGCGTGGCGACCCGCGAGGTGGTATCGGCCGCAGCGCCCATTTTTGCCCGCCGACCAGCTGGGTCGAACAGGCCGACGGGAAGTAGAGCACGGAGTTTGGTCAACGACGTCATCGATGTCAGCGCGGATTTCACGATCGCGCGTCAAGCGTTGTGGGATGTACTGCTCGATCCCCAGAGTTACCCACGCATGTTCACCGGGATCGGCAGTTGCGAACCGGTGGAACGCCCCGACGGCGCGGTCCACTGGCAGGTACGGGTCGGTTCGGCGAGCGGCGGTATCCGCACGCACGAGTTCATTCTCGTGATCGGCCGCTGGTACGAGAGTTTCGAACTGCGCAGCCCGGTCCTCGGCAGTTTCGCCGCGATCCGCTTGCGTGGCGATCAGCAGCGCACGCGCCTCGATATCACCCTGTTCGCGACCGCGCGGATCCATCCCTTGCTCGAGCAGAGCGGCAACTCGCTGGTCACCGACTGGGTGAAGGCGGGGCTACGCCGTACCGCCGACTCGATCGCGGGCACCCGTTCCTCGGTGGTGGTCAACGCCGAACGCTCGATGGTGCGTCGCAATGCGGGGGTGGCGCGCAGCATCGCGGCCACCGGCCTGATGCGGCCCGAGCCGATGTCGATCGTGAGACAGCTTCGCTCCCTGTCGAAGTGGGGCTTCAACCTGGCCGGTGGCTACGCGGCGGGCGCGGCGTACGAACCCGATCGGCTCGCGCTGATCGATGCGGGCGGTCATCGCACCTTCGCCGAGGTCGACGCCAGGTCCACCGCGCTGGCCGCCGCGATGCACTCGATCGGTCTGCGCAAGGGTGACGCCATCGGCCTGCTGGCGCGCAACCACGCGGGGATGGTCGAAACCATGGTCGCCGCGGGCAAACTCGGCGTCGACGTGGCGCTGCTCAACGCGGGATTGTCGGGGCGGCGGATCGAGGAGATCGTGCAGCGCCACCGGCTGAGCGCCGTCTTCGTCGACGGCGCGCTGGAAACGCTGATCCGCTACCTGCACAGCGAGGTACCGCGCTACACCACCGACAATTGTCCGCCCGATCCCGACCGCACCACGATCGACGACCTGATCACGCAGGCGCACACCGACTTTCCGGTGCCGGCCCATCCCGGCAGGCTGATCGTGCTCACCTCCGGCACCAGCGGTTCGCCCAAGGGCGCGCGCCGCCCGCACGCCAAGGGGTTCGGCACGATCGCCGCGCTGCTCTCGCGGATCCCGCTGCGGGTGGAGGAGGTCATGCTCATTCCCGCGCCGCTGTTCCACACCTGGGGTCTGGCCGGGTTGCAGCTGAGCACCGCGTTGCGCGCCACGGTGGTGTTGTCGGACGGTTTCGATGCGATGGACTGCCTGCGCGCGGTCGCCGAACACCGGATCACCACGCTGATCGTGGTTCCGACGATGGTGGAACGTCTGCTCGAGGTGCCCGACGAGGTCCGTGCGGGCTTGGACCTGTCGAGCCTGCGGTTCGTGGTCAGCTGTGGTGCGCCGCTGGCCGGCGCCACCGTGCTGCGATTCTTGGACAGCTACGGTGACGTGCTCTACAACGTGTACGGCTCGACCGAGGTCTCGTGGGCCAGCGTCGCCACCCCCGACGACCTGCGGGTTTCGCCCACGACAGCGGGTCGCCCGCCGCTGGGTACCCGGGTCGCGGTGCTCGGTCCCGACCTGCGGCCGGTGCCGGTCGGCTCCACCGGACACATCTTCGTCGCCAATCACATGCTCTTCGACGGTTACGTCAACTCCGCGCCGCCGGAGGAGGCCGACGGCATGCTCGATACCGGCGACCTCGGTTATCTCGACGCCGGGGGACGGCTGTTCGTGGCGGGCCGCGACGACGAGATGATCATCTCCGGTGGCGAGAACGTCTTCCCGCGACCGGTCGAGGAGGCACTCGCCCACCTGCCGCAGATCAGCGAAGTCGCCGTGGTCGGCGTCCCCGACCGGGAGTTCGGTCAGCGGCTGGCCGCGTTCGTGGTGAAACGCGAAGGTGCGGGACTGGATTCGGACATGGTGCGGACCTACATCCGCAACCGGCTGAGTCGATTCTCGGTCCCGCGTGATGTCACGTTCCTGAGCGCGCTCCCACGCGGGGAGACCGGCAAGATCCTCAAGCGGGTGCTCGTACCCGGGTCAGCGCTGAGCGAGTAGCAAGCGCACCGCACGCTCGATCGTGGCCGATGCCTGCTCGCCCGACAGTCCGCGCCGGTCCTGCAGGTGGTGGCGCGTCGGCCAGGCCAGGGCGCCGTCGACCAGATCGAGCAGCTCGTCGTCGAGTTCGCCGTCGGGGCGCGACAGTTCGGGTGCGAACAGCGCGGCCAGCACGGCGCGGATGCGTTCGTCGGTGCGCCGCATCCGTGCGTCGATCGCGTCGATCGATCGAGATTCCTGCAGACCGGGCAGCCGGGGCACGCGCTGCAGGTCGAAGATCGCGGCGCTCTGCGCGACCGCGACCGTGATCCGCTCGGCCAGGGCAGGCGAGGGGTCCGGAACGACCAGGCACCCCTCGACCATCTCGGACTGGCGCTCCGTCGCGGCCACCAGCAACGCTTCCCGGTCGGGGAAATGCACGAAGACACTGCGTTCGGAGGTGCCCGCTCTGGCGGCGATCTCGCGCGCGGTCGGTGCGAAATCGCCCGCGGTCACCGCGGCGAGCAGTCCGTCGATGATCGCCTCGCGCGTTTTCGCGGGATCGCGCCGCCGTCGCGGCGCGCGCGCCTGCCCCGCGCCCGCCGCGGCGTCCTGCTCCGATCTCATCGACCCATCACAGCACAGTTGTCTGGCGGCCTACTTGCTCGGCTCCGGCGCGGTCCGGTTCATCACCGAGTGCTTGCGCGAATAGGCGAAGTACACGATCAGACCGACAACCAGCCAGCCGAGGAAGCGCACCCAGGTCTCCCACGGCAGCGACCAGATCAGGTAGGCCGAGAAGCCGATCCCGACCAGCGGGATCACCGGCATCAGCGGCAACCGGAACGAACGCGGAGCGTCGGGCCTGGTGCGCCGCAACACGATCACCGAGACGCACACCACGATGAAGGCCATCAGGATGCCGATGTTGGTGAGCTCGGCGACGGTGTTGATCGGCAGCACGCCGGCCAGGATCGCCGCGCCGAAGCCGACGATCCAGGTGACCCTGGTCGGGACCTTGCGGGTGGGGTGGGTCTTGGCGAACCAGATCGGCAGCAGCCCGTCGCGGCTCATCGCGAACCACACCCGGGTGACGCCGAGCATGAAGGTGAGCACCACGGTGATGATGCCGACGATCGCGCCGACCGCGATGATGTTGGCGACGCCCGGCATCCCGACCGATTCGAACGCGGTGGAGAAACCGCTGGTCGGGCTGATCTCGGTGTACTTCTGCATACCGGTGAGCACGAGCGTGGCCAGCACGTAGAGCACCATCGCGATCGCCAGGGAGTAGATGATCGCCTTGGGCAGGTGCTTGCGACCGTCGATGGATTCCTCGGCGGCGGTGCTCATCGCGTCATAGCCGAACACGGCGAAGAACACCGTCGCCGCACCGGTCCACACCGCGCCGGTGCCGAACGGGAAGTACGGCTCGTAGTTGGCGCTGTCGATATGGAACACCCCGAGCACCACGATGAGCACGACCAGGGCGACCTTGATGCCGACCGCGACCGTCTCGAACCGGCCCACACTGCCGATGCCGCGCGAGAGCACCCACGCGGTGCCGAGACAGAACAGCACCGCGAACAGGTCGACCACCCGGCCGTCCCCGGTATCGGGCGCGCCGAGCATCCACTCCGGCAGGGTCAGCCCGATCTGATCGAGCAGGAACCCGAAATAGCCCGACACACCGATCGCGACCACCGCCGCCACCGCGATGTACTCGAGCAGCAGATCCCAGCCGATGAACCAGCCGGCGAGTTCACCGAGGGAGACGTAGCCGTAGGTGTAGGCCGAGCCCGCTTTCGGGACCATGCCCGCGAATTCGGCGTAGCACAGCGCTGCCGCGGCACTGGCGACACCGGCGATCAGGAACGAGATCAGCACCGCCGGACCGGTGACCGAGTGCGCGACCGAGCCCGCCAGCGTGAAGATGCCCGCGCCGATGATGCCGCCGACGCCGATCGCGGTGAGCTGCCAGAGCCCGAGTGATTTGGCGAGGCGCTCGTCGCTCGGGATCTCGTCCTCGACCTCGATCAATGGTTTGCGGCGCAACATCTGGGTGCGCAGCTCTGCGAAAGACATTCGCGTTTCCTTCCATCGGCGCACACCGCCGCGTCACGGTGGGCTCATCCGAGTACACCGCCACGCGCAACCGCGGGCGTCGAGAGTGAATAATGTTCAGCGGCGATGATCGTTCGGCACAGCCGGTCACCTTCCGCGCGTGCCGACCAGCGCGCGCAGAAAGAACCCGAGGTTGGCGGGCCTTTCGGCCAGCCTGCGCATGAAGTACCCGTACCACTGGTCACCGTAGGGGACATACACGCGAACATGGTTGCCCGCGGCGGCGAGTCGCTGCTGTTCGTCGGCGCGAATGCCGTACAGCATCTGGTACTCGTACTCCTCGGTCTTGCGCTGCGCCGACTGCACGCCCACCCCGGCCGCGGTGATCACGGCCGGGTCGTGCGAGGCGATCATCGGATAGCCCGCGCCCGCGGTGAGGATGCCGAGGCACCGCATATAGGACGCGTCGACCTCGGCCTTGTCACGGAAGGCGACCGACTCGGGTTCGTCATAGGCGCCCTTGCACAGCCTGATTCGCGAGCCCGGGCCCGCCATCGCGCGGCAATCGTCCTCGGTGCGGCGCAGATACGCCTGCAACACCGTGCCCAGCCAGGGGTAGTCCGCGCGGAGTTCGCGCACGATCGACAGCGTCGAATCGGTAGTGGCGTGGTCTTCGGCATCGACGGTGACCCAGATCCCCGCGGCCTCGGCGGCGGCGCAGATCTGGCGGGCGTGCTCGCGGGCGATGGCGTGACCGTCGCCCGGCACGGCCTGTCCGAGCGCGGACAGTTTCACCGACACCTCCAGTGGCCGAACAGCTCCCGTGGCCACCTCGGCCTGGGGGAGTGCGCCGAGCGCGGCGATCAAGGTCCGGTACTGCGCGACGGTCGCCTCGGCGCCGGCCAGGTCGGTGGTGTCCTCGCCCAGGTAGTCGATGCTGACGAAACGTCCTGAGCGCAACAATGATTCGGTGGCCCGCACCGCCTGCTCGGTGCTGGTGCCCGCCACGAAGCGGGCGACCACCGCCCGGCTGATCGGCAGCTGGGTGATGGTGCGCTCCAGTCGGGGTGACCGCGCGGCGGCGAGCATGGTCGAACGCAGCAGAGCAGACATCAGCCGACCTCCGGTGCCTGGTGGGGGTAGTGGTGCTCGGTGGGCGGAACGAAGGTCTCCTTGATCGTGCGCGCGGAGGTCCAGCGCAGCAGGTTCTGCTGGGAACCGGCCTTGTCGTTGGTGCCGGACGCGCGTCCACCGCCGAAGGGCTGCTGGCCCACGACCGCCCCCGACGGTTTGTCGTTGATGTAGAAGTTGCCCGCGGCGAAGGTGAGCCGGTCGGTGGCCGCGGTGATCGCGGTGCGGTCCTGGGCGATGACCGAGCCGGTGAGCCCGTACGGGCTGCCGCTGTCGACGAGGTCCATCGCGTCGGCGAAGGCGGTCGGGGTGCTGTCGTCGTAGACGTGCACCGCCAGAATCGGGCCGAAGTACTCGGTGCCGAAGACCTCGTCGGTCGGATCGTCACCGACCACGATGGTGGGGTCGACGAACCAGCCGACACTGTCATCGCTGTGTCCGCCGGCCACCACGGTCAGGCCCGGTGTGGCCTTGGCGCGTTCGAGCGCGGCGGTGTTGCGGTCGAAGGCGCGTCGATCGATCAGCGCCCCACCGAAATTGGTGAAATCGGTGACATCGCCATAGCGCAGGTTCGATGTCCGTTCGATCAGGTCCTCCGACATCGTCGCCCACACCGAACGCGGGATGAAGGCTCGCGAAGCGGCCGAGCACTTCTGGCCCTGATAGTCGAACGCGCCGCGCACCAGCGCGGTGGTGAGTACCGCCGGATCGGCCGACGGGTGCGCGAGCACGAAGTCCTTGCCGCCGGTCTCGCCGACCAGCCGCGGATACGTGCGGTAGCCGTCCAAACGCTGTGCGACTTCGCGCCACAGGTGCTGGAAGGTGGCCGTCGACCCGGTGAAGTGCACGCCGGCCAGTCGTGGGTCGGCCAGCACGACATCGGAGATCACCGGGCCGGGCCCGTTGACCAGGTTGATCACTCCGGGCGGCAGTCCGGCCGCCTCGAGCAATCGCATCGTCAGATAGGCCGCCACGGCCTGGCTCCTGGCCGGCTTCCACACCACGGTGTTGCCCATCAGCGCGGGCGCGGTGGGGAGATTGCCCGCGATCGCGCTGAAGTTGAACGGTGTCACCGCGTAGACGAACCCCTCGAGCGAGCGGTACTGCATCCGATTCCACACCCCCGGCGAGGAGATCGGCTGCCCGGCCAGGATCTCGCGGGCGAACGAGACATTGAACCGCCAGAAGTCGATCAGCTCGCACGGTGCGTCGATCTCGGCCTGGTAGGCGGACTTGGACTGCCCGAGCATCGTCGCGGCTGCGATCTTCTCCCGCCACGGCCCGGAGAGCAGGTCGGCGGCACGCAGGAAGATCGCGGCTCGATCGTCGAACGGCATCGCCTGCCAGGCGGGCGCCGCGGCACAGGCGGCCTCGACCGCGGCGGCGGTTTCGGCGGTGCTCGCGTCGTGCAGGGTGCCGAGGACGGCGGCGTGGCGATGAGGTTGGACCACGTCGTGGGACGGGCCGTCGCCGGGCAGATGGCGACCGCCGATCACATGGCTGATCTCGGTGGGGGAGGCGGACAACTCGGCGAGCGCGGTCTGGAGGCGGTGGCGTTCCGGGGTGCCCGGAGCGAAGGTGCCGACAGGTTCGTTGATCGGTGGCGGGGTGGTCGCGATGGCGTCCATGAGTGCGGCTCCTGCGTCGTGAGGGATAGCGGGATGTGACGTAGTCAACACCGATCGGCAGCAGTCATAATCATCTGATCGGATGAATATCCGAGCTTGTCTTTGTCCGATCGACCAAACCGGAGGTACCCGATGCCCGACGGCTCCACCACGCTGCGCGGGCTGCTCGCCGCGCTCGACCACGCCGTCGCGACCCTCGTCGACGCGCCCGCGGGCGAGGAGGTCGCGGTGCGAACGGTCGCGTTGGCCGAGCCCGCTGACCTGCCCGAACACCTCGACGCCGAGGGCGCCCTGCCCGAGGTGTACTTGCTGGTCGGCGTCGACGTCGACGCGACCGAGCGCTGGTTGCGCGAAGTCGGCGACCGCGACCCCGCGCAGCGGCCACGCGTGCTCATGACCAAGAGCGCCAACGACTCGCCCGCGGTGCGCGCCGCCGCCCACACCGCGGGCGTCGCGCTGGTGCACGTGCACCAGCAGGCGCGCTGGGACCAGGTGTTCTCCCTGATCCGGCGGATGCTGGCCCGTTCACCCGGTCAGCGCGCCGCCTCCGATGAGCACGACCTGCTCGCCCCCGACACCGACCTGTTCGGGCTGGCCCAGGTGCTGGCCAGGGAAACCGGCGGCATGGTCTCGATCGAGGACCCCCAATCGCACGTCCTGGCCTACTCGGCCTCGGACGCCTCGGCCGATCAGCTGCGCATCCAGTCCATCCTCGGCCGGGAAGGCCCGAGCGACTACCTGCGGATCCTGCGGGAATGGGGCGTGTTCGACCGGGTGCGGCGCGGTGACGAGGTCGTCGACGTCCCCGAACATCCCGAGCTCGATATCCGCCGCCGACTCGTCGTCGGCATCCGGCGAGGCGCCGACGGCGCGCAAGCCAGAATGCTCGGGACCATCTGGTTGCAGCAGGGCGCGGGGCCGCTGCGACCCGACGCGGCACAGGTGTTGCGCGGCGCGTCGGCGGTGGCGGCCAGGATCATCGCGCGGCGGCTGGACGCGCCGTCGACCGAGGCACTGCTCGTGCGCCGGTTGTTCGGCGCGCACGGTGACGGCGTCGACGTGCCCTCGGTCGCCGCCGCGCTGAACCTGCCGACGACCGGTCCCGCCGCGGTGATCGGTTTCGCGCCGATCGGCCCGGCCGCGGGACTGGCCGCGTCGAGTGGCTTGATCCGGTTGCACGCCAGCGCTTTCCGCGACGATTCGGTGACCGAGTCGATCGGCGAGCGGGTCTATGTGCTGTTGCCGGCCTACCATTCCGAGCGCGGCGTCGGCTCGTGGGTGCGCAAGCTGGTTACCCAGCTCGAGCACACGCGCGAACTGATCGTGCGGGCCGCGATCGCCGCACCGGTCGCCGGGCTCACCGCGGTCGCGGGGGCGCGCGCCGAGGTCGACCGGGTGCTGGACAGCCCGGTCGCCGACCCCACGGGTGGCCGGGTCGCCACGCTGGCCGATGCCAGGACCGCGGTGCTGCTGGCCGAGATCATGGAGCTGATCCGCGAGCGCCCGCGCCTGCACGATCCGCGCCTGGCCGATCTCGACGCCTACGATCGAACGCACGCCGCTGACCTGCGGGTATCGGTTCAGGCCTATCTGCGGGCGCACGGTGAGGTGCGCGCCGCCGCGGTTGCGTTGCGCGTGCATCCGAACACGCTGCGCTACAGGCTGCGACGAGTGGAGGCCATCCTCGGCATCGATATGACCGACCCCGAGGACCGGTTGCTGCTCGATATTCAGCTGGCCGCGCTGCCCGGTACGGCGATTGCTCAGAAGTAACACAGATATTGCAGTTAGTCTGCAATAGTCGTCCGGGTCGGACGGTCGTGGAACGAAGGAGTAACGGTGAGCACTGCACACAGGGGCCGGGGCGAGCTGTCGCGGCGCGGGATGCTGGGTGTCGGAGTCGGCGCGGCTGCGGCGGTGGCGGTCGGCGCGACCGTCACCGGATGTGGTGACCGACCGGCCGGAGTCACCCCGTCGAGCACCCAGACCGAGCCGACCCAGGCCATCCTGGATGCCAACCGCGCGCTGGCCGACACCTTGCCCTTCGGCGATACCGCCGACTTCGCCGACGCCGACCGCGGCTGGATCGCCTCCCTCGAGCCGGGCACGGTGACCGATCCGTCGGGGAAAGTGGTGTGGGACACCGACTCCTACGACTTCCTCGCCGGTTCCTGTCCGCAATCGGTGAACCCGAGCCTGTGGCGGCAGTCCCAGCTCACCGTCAAGCAGGGCCTCTACGAGATCGCGCCGGGCTTCTACCAGATCCGTGGCCTCGACCTGTCGAACATGACGTTGATCGAAGGCGAGACCGGCGTGGTCGTCATCGATCCACTGGTCTCGGCGGAGACCGCGGCGGCCGGGCTCACGCTCTATCGCAAGCATCGCGGTGACCGGCCGGTCACCGGCCTGATCTACTCCCACTCCCATGTCGATCACTTCGGTGGCAGCTACGGCGTCATCACCCCGCAGGACGTCGCCGCCGGTCGCTGCCCGGTGATCGCGCCGTCGGGATTCATGGAGCACGCCGTCGCCGAGAACATCTACACCGGTACGGCGATGGCCCGCCGCGCCGCCTACATGTACGGCGCCGCCCTGCCGCGCGGTCCGAAAGGTCAGGTGGGATCCGGTCTCGGACAGACCACTTCGGTCGGCACGATCGGCCTGATCCCGCCCACCGTGCATGTCACCCGCACCGACCAGGAGGAGACCGTCGACGGCGTGCGGATGGTCTTCCAGCTGACGCCGGGCACCGAGGCGCCGTCGGAGATGAACTTCTACTTCCCCGATCGCCGCGTCCTGTGCATGGCCGAGAACGCCACCCACACCATGCACAACATCGTCACCCTGCGCGGCGCGCTGGTGCGCGACCCGCATGTCTGGTCGAAATACCTCACCGATTCGATCAACCGCTACGGCCGCCGGTCCGAGCTGGTGTTCTCCTCGCACCACTGGCCGATCTGGGGTACCGATCGGATCGTGGAGTTCCTGTCGCTACAGCGCGACATGTACGGCTACCTCAACGATCAGACGCTGCGACTGCTGAATCAGGGCTACGTCGGCGCCGAGATCGCCGAAATGCTGCGGATGCCGCCCGCGCTGACCGCGTCGTGGTCCACGCACGGCTACTACGGCTCGGTGAGCCACAACGTCAAGGCCGTGTACCAGCGGTATATGGGCTGGTTCGACGGCAACCCCGCGCACCTGTGGGAACACCCGCCGGTGGAGAACGCGCGCCGCCACGTCGACGCGATGGGCGGCGCCGACGCGGCTCTGCGGACGGCGCAGAAGGCCTACGACGCCGCCGACTACCGCTGGGTCGTCCAAGTCGTGAACTACGTGATCTTCGCCGACCCTACCAACAAGACGGCAAAAGACTTGCAGGCCAGTGCTTTCGAACAGCTCGCCTACGGCGCGGAGAACGCCACCTGGCGCAACTTCTATCTCAGTGGTGCCCACGAACTGCGCAACGGTTCCTTCGGCACGCCGACCACGGCCGACTCCGCGGCGATGGCCGCAGCGCTGAGCGTGGAGCAGGTGTTCGACGCGGTGTCGCTGCGGATCGACGGTCCGAAGGCCTGGGATGTCCGGATGAGCACCGACTGGCGGATCAGCAACGAGGACAACCGCGTTCACCGCGTCGAACTGCGCAACGGCGTGCTGGTGCACTACGACCGATTCCCCGGTGACGCGCTGCCCGCGCCCGACGCGACGATCACTCTCACCCGTCAGACCCTGATCGCCACCCTGGTCGGCGGCGCCGACCTGCGCAAGGGTGTCGCGAGCGGTGACATCGCCCTCGACGGCGATGCCACCGCACTGGCGAAGCTGCCCGGACTGATCGACAAGCCGGACCCGAACTTCGCCATCGTCACACCGTGACGGGGTCAGGACCCGGTGGGCACCTCGCCGACCGCCTTGGCCGGATCGATCACGCCGAACACCTCGCCCTGGGGCGCTTGCAGAATGCCCATCCGGCCGAACGGGCTGTCGTCGGGGCCCATGATCACCGAAGCTCCCAGTTCGGTGGCCACGGCCAGCGAGCCGTCGGCGTCGTCGACCTGGATCCAGGTGAGCCAGTAGGGCGGGGTACTCAGCGCTGAGGCGTCCATCATGCCGCCGATCTCGTGGCTGTCACCGGGCAGCGCGAAGGTGGAGTAGGTGAAGGTTTCCCCGTCGCCGATCTCGTTGTACTGCCAGCCGAATACCGTGTTGTAGAACTGGTGTGCCTGGTCGTAGGCGGGGGTGTGCAGTTCGTTCCAGCAATAGGCGCCGTGCTGGTTGAACACGCCGGCACCGTGGTGGGCCTTGGCTTCCCATACGCCGAAGACCCCGCCTGCCGGGTCGGCGGCGATGAACATCCGCCCGACGTCGAGGACATCGAACGGCGGCATGAACACCTGTCCGCCCGATTTGCTCACCCGTTCGGCGATCTCGTCGGCGCGTTCGGCCGCGAAGTAGGTGGTCCACACCGATGGCATCTCGCCCATGCCCTCCGGTTTCGGACCGATGCCCGCCGCCGGTCGGCCGTCGAGTGTGGCCATGAGATAGCCGCCGGCTTCGGCGGGACCGTCCTGGACCTCCCAACCGAACAGCGTCCGGTAGAAGTCGCGGGCGGCGGTGGTGTCGTCGACCTGACAGTCGATCCAGCAGGGAGTCCCCTGCGGCCAAGCTTCGTAGCGTGTCGGCATTGTCGAACGTCCTCCTCGGCGATGGATGAAGGCCGGTCCCAACCGCACCGGCATGGGTCAGTCAACCACCAGCCACCGACATGAACGCGGAGCCGCAACCACGCTGAACTGGAACAACGTGTCTTCACTGCGACAGTCCGAGCGGGCCGACGCTCGCCCGGCAAACTCGTTACCCCTGTTACAGTTTCCGCGCCGATCGTGCGGTGGCTTGGTCAACGTCGGAAACGAACCGGTCGGGAGCGATACATGGTGGGTAGAGGTTCGGAACGCGGGTTCGTCCGGATTCTGGTGACGGTCCTCGCGGTGGTCGTCGTGCTCGGCTGCGGCGGTGGTCCCGCCGGTGGACAGCCGCCGGACGCGCCGACCGCGCGGTGGACCGCCCAGCACGACGGCCCTGGCGCCTATCCCGAGGTGCGGGTGGAGCGCGGGGTCCAGATCGCGATGAGCGACGGCGTGGTCCTCAAAGCCGACGTCTACCGCCCGGCCGACGCCGCGGGCGTGATCGAGCAGAAGCCGCTTCCGGTGATCGTCAGCCTGACGCCGTATTCGAAACTCATGACCGGGCTGATCGAATCGGCCGCCGCGATCCCGGGCCTGCAGTCCACCGCCGTCGACATCGTGCGCAGGCTGAACCTGTCCACCACCCCGATCAGCGGTTTCGGCGACCTGATGCAGGCACTGGACGGCGGCATGATCCAGACCATGCTCGGCGTCGACCGCAAACTCGTCAGCGCCGGCTATACCGTGATCGTGGCCGATGTGCGCGGAACCGGTCTATCGCAGGGCAAATGGGACACCCTCGGTGCGCGCGAACAACTCGACACCCGCGAGGTGATCGACTGGGCGGCCACGCAGCCGTGGTCGAACGGGCGCATCGGGATGAGCGGCGGCTCCTACTCCGGAATCAACCAGCTGCGGGCCGCCGAGAACGCCCCGCCCGCGTTGCAGGCGATCTTCCCGGTCGAGCCCGGCAGTGACCTCATGCGCGACGTGGTCGCTCCCGGTGGCGGCGTCGGCACCACCTTCCTGCCGCTGTGGCTGAACTCGGTCAACCAGCTCAAACTCGTCCCCGACGTGGCCTCGATGGTCGACGGCAGTTTCGACTGGACCTGGTTCAAGGATCGCCTCGCCGACCCGACCACCAACTTCGACCTGCTCGCCCAGTCGCTGCTCACCCCCTCGCTGTCGAACATGCCCCCCGCGCTCGACGGCGCGCTCGACGACACCTCGGCGTTCCGCGAGGCGATCATGGGCCACCCGGAGAACGTCACGGTGCCCACCTTCGTCTACGGCGGCTGGCACGACATCTTCGCCAACAGTGCGACCAAGCTCTACGAACAGATCCCGCTGCCCGCCGGGCGCAAGCAGCTCGTCGTCGGCGACACCTATCACGCCAATCCCGGTGCGGGCACCGGAGTTCCCGGCGCGCCCCCGCGCCTGGACGTTCTGCAGCGGGCCTGGTTCGACAAGTGGCTCAAGGACATCGACAGCGGCATCGAGGGATTCGGGCCGGTCACGGTGAAACAGCAAGGTGGCAGCTGGGTGACGCTGCGCGAGTTCCCGCAGCCCGGCGTCACGCATCGCCGCGTCTATCTCTCCGCCGCCCCCAGCGGCAGCACCGAGGACAGTCTGCACGACGGATCGCTCAGCGCCACCGGGCCTACCGCTACCGAAACACTCACCGTCGCACCGGGTTTGAATCAGGTCTGCTCGCGCGACGCGGCACAGGGCTCGGCGGGTATGGCGGCCGCGTTCGACACCTGCGCGAAGGACTCCCGCATCGCCGAACGCAACGGACTCACCTTCACCAGCGCCCCGCTGACCGAACAGACGGTGATCTCGGGCCCGATCAACGTGCGGCTCAACACGATCCACGACGCCACCGACGGGTTCTGGAACGTCACCGTCAACGACGTGGCACCCGACGGGACCTCGACGGTGCTCACCACCGGCCAGCTCACCTCGTCGATGCGCGCCGTCGACGAACGGCGCAGCGCGCGCTCGATCAACGGCGACTTCACCGCGCCCTTCAACCCCCTCACCGTCGACCGGCTGCTGCCGGTGGTCCCCGGCGCACCCACCGACATCGATGTGGCCGTCATCCCGACCCAGGCGGTGCTGGCGCCGGGACACCGGCTGCGCATCGACGTCTTCGCGGGTAACGCGCCCAAGGCATTGCCGTTCCGGCCGATGCTGAACGCCAGCGGCCTCGAGCCCCAGCACGTTCGTCTCGACCCCGCGGCGCCGAGCTTCGTCAACCTGCCCACCGACCGTCCCATTCCCTGATCGACGAAGGGGGAGCCGGCGCCCCGCTACCCTCGGTCGGGCAGGATGCGTGGGCGTGCTGTGGAGACGAGGAGGTCGCTGTGGTCGAACCTGTCATCGTGGTGATGGGCGTGTCGGGGTGTGGGAAGACGACCGTCGGCGCGCTGACCGCCGACCGGCTCGAAGTCCCGTACGCCGAAGGTGACGACTTCCATCCGCTGGCCAATATCGAGAAGATGGCCGCGGGCATCCCGCTCACCGACGAGGACCGGCTGCCCTGGCTCGACACTGTCGCGAACTGGCTCGCCGAGCACCAGGCGACCGGCGGGGTGGCGACCTGCTCGGCGTTGCGGCGGGCCTATCGCGACCGCCTGCGCGAGAAGGCGCCGCAGACCTACTTCGTTCACCTGGCCGCCACCCGCGAGGAACTGCTCCGCCGGATGACCGGCCGACTCGGTCACTTCATGCCGACGATCCTGCTGGACTCCCAGCTCGACACCCTCGAACCGCTGCAACCCGACGAAGCGGGTGTCACCCTCAACGCGCTGCAGCCGCCGAGTGTGCTCGTCACCGAGGCCGTCGACCATTGGATCGCCGATCACCGCTGAAGCAGCGGGTGCAGCTCCTCGACCGGGGCCAGCATCAACATCGCGCCCACGACCAGCGCCGCCAGGCACACAGCGCTGAAGAACAACACCCACAGCACCGCGGGCAGATGCGTCAACCGGGCCAGCTGGTCGGCATCGGAGTCCGTTCGCCCCGGTTGCCTGCGCCGGCTGCGTTGCAGCTCGAAGACGGGCCGCACCCCGGCGGCCAGCAGGAACCACGCCGCGAGATACGCGAACGCGGCCTGCAGCAGATCGTTGCCGAACCACGACACTCCGAACACCAGTGCGCCGAGCACGAACACGGTGAGCAGCCCGTACACATTGCGTACCTTGATCAGCACCGCCGCCAGCATCACCAGCGTCGCCCACAGCATCACCGTGACCCGGCCCGTCCCGAGCAGCGCCGCGTAGCCGAGCCCGAGCAGCGCCGGCGCCGGATATCCGGCGGCCGCGGTGAGAATCATGCCGGGACCACTCGGTTTGCCGCTCGACACGGTCAGCCCCGAGGTGTCGGTGTGCAGGGTGATCGCGTGCAGCCTGCGCCCGGTGAGCAGCGCGACCAACGCGTGCCCGCCCTCGTGCGCCACGGTCACCGCGGCGCGGGTCAGCCGCCACAGCGGTCGGTAGCCGACCAGAATCAACGCCACCGCGGCGGTGGCGAGCACCAACCACCAGGCGGGTGCGGGCTGGGGTGCGAGGAGACGATCGAGCAGCGAGCTGGCAGATCCGGTGTTCACCGCCGCACTTTAACCGCCCGCGGGCTCGTGCGTCGCCGACCGTGGAACCGGACTGCCGCAGAACTGCCTGCGGTGCCGTCCATTCCGCCACCGGGCCCGTGGCGACGCGCATCGTGGTAGCAATTGGGCATGCAGATGCGCCCTCACCGCTGGACTCCGCCACGCCCCACCGCTCGTGCGCGACAGACCCAGAGCGATCCGCCGATGCCGCCGACCCGCCTGTTGCCGCTGCCGGGCAACGGCCCGGAGGATGTCGTGGTGCTGCCCGACGGCCGGATCGTCACCGGGACCGACGACGGCGCGATCTGGCGCGTCGATCCGGCCGGTGGTGAGGTCGAGCGGATCGCCGACGCCGGCGGCAGGCCGCTGGGCATGCACGTCGAGGCCGACGGCGCACTGCTGATCTGCGTCGCGGGTCGGGGCATCCTCCGGCTGGCCGAGGCGGGCGCGGAACTCGAGGTCGTCGTCGCCGAGCTCGACGGTGTCCCGATCGCGTTCCCCAGCAACGTGATTCGCGACGACGATGGCACGATCTATTTCTCGATCTCGTCGCGGCGGTGGCCGTTCGAGGAGTGGATGACCGACATTCTGGAACATTCCGGCAGCGGAGCGCTGGTCCGCCGCGATCCGGACGGACACCTGGAGGTGCTCGTCGACGGTCTCCAGTTCGCCAACGGCGTGGTCCTGGCCCCCGACCGATCCTGTCTGCTGGTCGCCGAGACCGGCGCCTACCGGATCACGCGCTACTGGCTGACCGGTCCGCGCGCGGGCACCACGGACTACGTCGCCGAGAACCTGCCCGGTTCACCCGACAACATGCTGGTGGGCAGCGACGGACTGGTCTGGGTCGGTATCGTCTCCCCACGCAACCCATTGCTGGACAGGCTCTTCCCGCTCCCGGGGATCCTGCGACGACTGGTCGACGCGCTGCCGGATCGCCTGACGCCCGCGCCCGTTCGTTCGGTCTGGGTGCTCGCGTTCGATTTCGACGGCACCCTCGTGCACGACCTGCAGCGAGACGGCGCCGACTACGCGCTGGTCACCGCGGTGGCCGAACACAACGGCACCCTCTACCTCGGTAGCCTGTCCGAGCCGGCGATCGCGGTCACCTCGGTACCGGCGAGCTGACCTCAGCGCCGCACGGTCGACGGCACCGGATGATCCGGCTCGAGTGCGGGCAGCCCGTCGATGCTGGTGGCGTTGTCGCCGGCGATCCGGCGGGCGAAATCGGCGTCGGTACGGCGGGTATGGGCTTCGTCGAGGATCGAGCGTTCCTCGACGAGCTCGAGTTTCGGCACCGACCAGCCACACGAGTCGGCGATCCGGTCGACCGAGATCACCACCACCGAACGGATACCGGTGTGACCGGTGCCGAAATGCTCACGCAGCCTGTCGAATTCGTCGGAGTCGGGGCGCACCACCCGGCCCGCGCCGAAGAGCCGCAGGATGCGGGTGGTGCGGGTGAACGAGCAGAACATCACGGTGATCCGGCCGTTGTCGCGCAGATGGGCGATCGTTTCCGAGCCGCTGCCGAACAGATCGAGATAGGCGACGGTGTGGTCGTCGAGCACGGCGAAGGTGTCGCGATAGCCCTTGGGGGAGACATTCACGTGGCCGCCGACGGACGGCGCGGTGCCGATGAAGAACATCGGCTGTTCGGTGATGAACGCCCGCAACTTGTCGTCGATCCGATCGAACACCTTGCCCATGACGCACTCTCTTCGTCCCACCAGTCGGTGGGCTCCCCGCGTCCACTGTATCGACCGGCCGGACCGAGGCAGCCGTTCGGTTCACGGTGAGGGTTACCGCAGACGGCCGCGGCGAGTTGGCCGACGATATCCCTATGACGCAGACCGCACCGAGCCCCGCCCACCCCGTACAGCAGCGTTACGCGGACCCGGCCACCGAGATTCCGGCCCAGTGGAATCCGGTGCTCGAGGTGCTGCACGCGCACAAGTCGGTGCGCCGCTATCTCCCGGATCCCGTATCGCCGGACACGATTCGGCTGCTGGTCTCGGCCGCGCAGTCGGCGGCGACGTCGTCGAACCTGCAGGTGTGGAGCGTCATCGAGGTCCGTGATCCGGCGCGCCGGTCCAGGTTGGCCGCGATCGCGGGCGGTCAAGCGCATATCGAGCAGGCGCCCGTGCTGTTGGTCTGGACTGCCGACTTCGCCCGGTTGCGTCAGCTCGCCGACGATCACGACGCACCACTGGAGGGCGCCGACTATCTCGAATCCAGCTACGTCGGCTTCGTCGACGCCGCGCTCGCCGCACAGAACGCGGTGGTCGCCGCCGAATCCCTCGGTTTGGGCACCGTCTACATCGGCGCGCTGCGCAACGACCCGGAAGCGGTTGCCGCCGAGCTGAATCTGCCCGACCACGTCTTCGCGGTCTTCGGCCTGGTTGTCGGCCACCCGGACCCGGCGGAGGGCACCAGGGTCAAGCCGCGCCTACCGCAGACGGCGGTGCTGCATCACGAGACCTACGACCTTCCTGTCCAGCGCGAGCCGGTCGCCGAGTACGAACAGCGGATCGGCGAGATCTACACCGACCAGGGCCTGCCGTTCTCGTGGACCGAGCGCACCCTCGCCCGGCTGGCCTCGGCGGCCTCCCTCAACGGCCGCCACCGGTTGCGGGAGTCCTTGGCCGCCAGGGGATTCCGGCTGCGCTGAGTCAGGCAACCGCTCAGCCGTCGATCGCCTTCTTGGTCAGGTCGAGCGAGCGGATGCGGGCGTCGAGGTCGTAGACGAGGATGTTGAGCATGAGCTCGTCGGGGGAGGTGGCGTCGAGCAGTTGTGCGGCTTGGGCGCGGACCGTCTCCGGCGAGCCCTGCAACTGCGCGGCCCGGCGCTGCGCCGCGAAGTGGCGTTCGGCGTCGGTGCCGGGGAAGCCCGCGGCCTGCTCCGGGGTGGCCAGTGCCTGCGGGCGGCCCGAGCGCAGATTGGCGAAGGCGAGATCGCGGGGTGCGGCAAGGCGGTCTGCCTCGGCATCGGTGTCGGCGCAGATCGCGGACGCGGCCACGATCGTGTACGGCTCGCTCAGGGTCTGCGACGGCCGGAAGTTGTCGCGGTAGAGCGTCAGCGCGGCGACGGTGTTGTCGGGGGCGATGTGATGGGCGAACGCGAACGGCAGACCCAGCACCGCGGCGACCTGGGCGCTGTAGCCGCTCGAGCCGAGCAGCCATACCTGCGGTTCCGCGCCGAGGCCGGGGCTCGCCACGATCCCGTTCGGATCGGCGCCACGGAAGAAGCCGATCAGCGCGGTGAGTTCCTGGGGAAACGCGTCACCACCGAGTCCTTCGGCGCTACGGCGCAGTGCGCGCGCGGTGACCGGATCGGTGCCGGGTGCGCGGCCGATCCCGAGATCGATCCGTCCGGGATGCAGCGACTCGAGTGTGCCGAACTGTTCGGCGACCACCAGCGGCGGATGATTCGGCAACATCACCCCGCCCGAACCGACCCTGATCCGCGAGGTGGACGCGGCCAGATGCGCCAGCACCACCGCCGGCGCCGCACTGGCGATGCCGGGCATGTTGTGGTGCTCGGCCACCCAGAATCGGCGAAAGCCCTGCTCCTCGGCGTGCTGTGCGAAGCGGGTCGTCGCGTGCAACGCGTCACCGGCTGTCGCATCCGATTGCACCGGTGCCAGATCCAGAACCGACAGCGTGACGGCGCTCATGAGCCTCCTCGAGTTGTGTATTACCCCTATGGAGGCCAACCCGCGACGGACTGCCGGTATTTCCGCGCACCGGTGGTGGTGACACCGGCCACGGTTGCGGGGCGGTAGCGTGCACGACTGATCGACGCGACGGAAGGACTGCTCCATGTCAGCCGATGGCTCCGGCCTATCCACCGACGCCCCCGTGGCGTCCGCCCCTGCGGCCGAATCGGAGGGGTACGAACGCGGCCTGAACCCGCGCACCATCCAGATGATCGCCATCGGCGGTGCGATCGGCACCGGCCTGTTCTACGGCTCCGGCGCGGCGATCGAACAGGCGGGTCCGTCGCTGATCCTGGCCTATCTCGCCGCCGGGCTGGCGATCTTCGTCATCATGCGCGCGCTCGGCGAGCTGCTGACCTACCGCCCGGTCTCGGGCAGTTTCGCCGAATACGCGCACGAGTTCCTCGGCCGGTTCGCCGGGTTCGCGACCGGCTGGTCGTACTGGGCGGTGTGGGTGTCGACCTGTATGGCCGAGATCACCGTGGCCGGCCACTACGTCCAGTACTGGTTCGATATCCCGCAGTGGGTGACCGCGCTGGTCGTGCTCGCGGTGCTGTTCACCGCGAACCTGATCTCGGTGCGATTCTTCGGTGAGGGCGAGTTCTGGTTCTCGGCGATCAAGGTGACCGCGATCCTGGCGATGATCTTGATCGGTATCGGCGTGCTGGTGTTCGGCTTCGGCCACGCCGCCGATCCCACGGTGACCAACCTGTGGGCCGACGGTGGCATGTTCCCGCACGGGTTCGGTCAGACCCTGCTGGTGCTGCAGATCGTCGTGTTCGCCTACGTCGGTGTCGAACTGGTCGGCGTGACAGCGGGAGAAGCCCGCGACCCCAAGACCACGCTGCGCAAGGCGATCAACACCCTGCCGTTCCGGATCGGTCTGTTCTACGTCGGTGCGCTCGTGGTGATCATGTCGGTGGCGAGCTGGCGCAGCTTCCACGCCGGGCGCAGCCCGTTCGTCGAGGTCTTCGAGCAGATCGGCATCCCCGCCGCAGCGGGCATCATCAACTTCGTGCTGCTCACCGCCGCACTCTCATCGTGTAATTCGGGCATCTACTCCACCGGCCGGATGCTGCGCAGCCTCGCGTTGCGTGACGAAGCGCCCGCGAAGTTCGCGATCTTGAGCAAGCAGGCGGTGCCGTTCCCCGGCATCTGCGCCTCGGCGGGCGCGATGGTCATCGGGGTGGTCGTCAACGCGATCTCGCCGGACAAGGCCTTCACCTACATCACCTCGGTGAGTACCGTCGGCATCATCGTCGTGTGGAGCGTGATCCTGGTGTGCCACATCAAGTATCGCGCCAAGGTTCGGGCCGGCGAGTTGCCCGGCAGCGACTACCGGCTGCCCGGCGCTCCTGTCACCACATGGGCCGCACTGGGTTTCCTCGGGTTGGTCGTGGTGCTGTTGCTGTGGACCGATGGCGGGCGCACCGCGCTGGTCGTCGGTGCGGTCTGGGCGGCGCTGGTTTGCGCGGGCTACTACGCCTTCGGCCGTCGCGACGCGGTGCACACCGGATAGCTCCGTTTGCTGGAAAGCCGCTGGCAGAGAGCCGTTTTCTGTCGTACCCCCTCGGTATCGTCGAAGTGTCACACAACCAGCCCGGACGCGAGTGTGGCCGGGCGGTGCGAGAACGGGGGCACACGAGATGAGTGACGAGAACCGCGGCGATCTGCGGCCGCCACGCCAGCACGGAACCACCTGGCGGGAATCGGAATACCGGATACTGGCCGACGATCTGCGTGCGGGCGCCGATCTGGCCCGCACGGCGATCACAGTCGGGCGTACCGAATCGGCGGTGCGCGCCGCGCTGCGCAACTTCGTGCCGCCGGAGGAACGGGTACCGACCGCCGAACGGGAGCGCTGGATCCGCACACGCCTTGTCGCCGAACCGGAATGGGACTGGTGGGCGGTGGTGATCGACCATCACCGCCGCTCCCGCAGCGGCCTGTGGTTCACCCGCCACGAGCACTGCGCCCGCATCGGCTGGCGCAGGCGCACCCCCATGCCCGCGCTGGCCCAGGAACTGGCCACCTCGGAACTGTCGGTCGCCGAACTGCTGCGTGCGCTGGGGCTGGTCGAGAGCATCGAGGAGGCCGCCGACCGACTCGGCGCCACGCCGGGCCTCGCCCTGGCCAAACGGGTCACCGCCCGCCGCGACGAAGCCGTCGGCGCCCGCTGGATCCTGGTCGTCGACGGCGCCGCGGGCACCACCCGGCCCCGCAACGCTCCGGTCCGGCGCCAGCTGTCCCTGCACGAGACTCGCGCCGACGCGGAAGCCGAACGCGACCGGATCCTGTCCTGGCACACCCGAATCGGCCCGGAAGATCCCGACTCACCCGTCTGGTGGACCATCGCCGAACGTGGCCTCGGTGCAACAGTCGGCCACACCCGTTGCGGCACGCACGATCCCACCGCGACCGGTGGCCGAATCCGCGCCGAAGCTCTGACAGTCGGCGACATCATCCGCGTCCCGGTCCCCGACGGCGGCTTCCTCCAGGACCGCATCACCGCGATCACCGAACCCGCCGCGGGCGCGTCGATCGTCGTGGACTTGGCGCCGGTCGCCAACTCCCGCGTGCGTCGCGTCGTCGAATTCGCCTCCGATGAAATCGTCGACGTGGTGCGCAGATCGGAGGAACGCTCGGCATAGCGGGCGCGACAGCCGAGTCCGGTCATGGCGGCGGCGAACCTCGGCACGGTGAAACCCGCGGTCCGGCGCGGGTTCATTCGTGTCCGTGATCGGCGCTCACCGGGGTGAATTCGGGCCCAGGACCGTGCGGATCACCTCGGTGCGCAGCGGGAAATCGAACTCGCCGTCGGCGGTCTCCGGTGTCGCACGCAGGTAGTCGAGGATCCGGCCGAGCACTTCGGCTCGTTCGTGCGCGGAGATGACCACGGTGTGTGAATTGGTGCCGATGGACGCGGTCAGCGATTCGGCGGTCCGCCGCTGGCTGTGCGCGAACTCGGCGTACTCGAACGGCTCGAACAGCGGATGCGCGGGCAGCGCGTCATCGGACGACGACGGCGGAAACGAGGCCGACGAGCGCGAGACGTCCCGCAGCCCCGCGACCCAGTCGACCTTGTTGTCGTCGTTGTTCCAGATCGCGGCGAACACCCCCTCCGCACGCAGCACCCGCGCGATCTCGGGAAAGGCCAGCGCCTGATCGAACCAGTGGAACGCCTGCCCGGCGAGCACCGCGTCCACCGACCCGTCGGCCAGCGGAATCGCCTCCGCCGCCCCGGACAGCGCCGTCACGCCGGGATAGAGGCGAACGAGTTCAGCTCTCATCGCCTCATCGGGTTCCACCGCGATCACCTCGACCCCCGCAGCGAGTAAGCCTCCGGTGAGCTTGCCCGTCCCCGCCCCCAAATCCAGAACGACAACCCCATCCCGTTCCGCGACGGCCTCCAGCGCCCACCGAATCCCCGCCTCCGGATAGTCCGGCCGATGCTCGGCGTAGACGGCTGCCTGCGCGCCGAACGAGCCCGCTCGTCGCTTCCGGCGCTGGACTTCGTCCGCGGTCCTGTCCTCGGAATTGCCGATTCCCACCATGGTAGGAAGCTACCTACCGCCGTGGCGCCGCGGAATGGTCGCGCGGGTGGTGAATTTTATTGGGGTGCAGAGAGAATGGCCACCATGGATTGGACCAATGTGGCGGTTGCCTCGATCACGGTTGTCGGCACGCTCGGGGGCGGCATCGTGACGCAGGCTTTCGCGATTCGTAGCAAGCGAATCGATGCGAAGGTGCAGCGCGACAACCGGGCGGAGGAACTGCGGGAACTCGCCCGGAAAGAGGCCACCGACGAGAAGCGCGCGGTCTACGCGGATCTCAACACCACGGCGCATTCCTGTCGAACGGCTATCCGGCACTATCTCGACGAGAAGAGCGGCGGGCGCACTCCTGATCTCGTCAGGTTCGAGGAAGCGCGGGAAGCGTTGCGCGTCAGCTATTCCCGTGCGCAGATGGTGGTGTCCGATCGAGCGCTCGATTTCGCGTCCGAGGTGAATCGTTGCCTCGACATCGCCCATCGCACAGCGCTCGAGCTGGACGAGGACGACGCTGCGGAGGTCGCGGCACTCTATCGCTTTCTGGACGACTCAGTGGGCTTCGGCGTCCGCCTGCTGCGTCGTGCGATCCGAGAGGATCTCGGGATCGAACCCGGGGCCGATGCCGATCTCGGCAGCCGTCTCGTCTCTCTGCGGGGCATGCGCCACGAGTTCGTCGGGCGGGAAAGGCCCGACGTGCCTGCGCAGCAGCTCGACGACCTAGGTTGAGGTTCGCCGACCGACGCTGGTCGCGACACACAGACCGCCTCGATGGCTGCGGATGACGCGCCGCCGCAAAGGGATGGTCGTGGCCGACATCGCGCAGTGGATCACGGCGCGCTGATCGTCGCGGCGCCGTGGCTGCGGCCCGGCATGGTCGCTGCGGCGATGAGCATGACGACAGCCATGGCGAGCATCGCGACGAAGACCAGGTGGATGCCGTGGGCGAGTTCGCCGGGTGTGGGGTGGTCGGGGTTGTGGATGCCGGCGTTGACGATGGCGCCGAACAGCGCGACGCCCAGTGCGCTGCCGAGGGAGCGAGCGAACATGTTGGCGGAGGTGACCACGCCGCGTTCGTGCCATTCGGCGCTGGCCTGGGCGGCGATGAGGGTGGGGGAGGCGACCAGGCCCATGCCGCAGCCGATCAGGAAGCACGAGGCCGCGATCTGCCATGCGCTCGACTGCGGGCCGACGAGCAGCGTGGTCGCGCAGCCGAGCGCGGCGATCGTGCTGCCCACGACGCCGCTGATGCGGAATCCCCAGCGCAGGTACAGCCTGCCGGACAGGGTCGCGGCGAGCGGCCAGCCGAGCGTGAGCCCACCCACGGTGAGCCCTGCCACCAGCGCGGTGGTCCCGAGCACGCCCTGGGCGAAAGTCGGCACGTACGAGGTCAATCCGAGGATGACGGCACCGACCAGCAGGGAGACCGTGCTGCTCGCGATCACCACGCGCCGGGTGAAGATCCACAGCGGCAGAATCGGATTCGCCGTCCGCAGCTCGACGACCGCGAACAGCGCCAGCACCGCCATGCTGCCCACGAACAGGGTGAGCGAGACCTGCGAGGTCCACTCCCAGGCCTGACCGCCCTCGAGCAGGGCGAGGATCAAGGCACCCGCACCGACGGTGAGCAGGATCGCGCCGAGGTAGTCGATGCGCTGGGTGCGGCGCACCGCCGATTCGGTGAAGTGGCGCACCAACATCCAGGCCGCGACCGCGCACAGCGGAAGGTTGATCAGGAAGATCCACCGCCAGCTCAGATGGTCGGCGAACAAGCCGCCCAGCAGCGGGCCGAGCACGGCCGAACTCGCCCACACCCCGGCCAGGTACCCCTGGACCTTGGCGCGTTCGGCCAGCGTGTACAGGTCACCGGCGATCACCATCGTCATCGGCTGGATCGCGCCCGCTCCGATGCCCTGGATCGCCCGGAAGGCGATGAGCGCCACCATGCTCGTGGCCAGCCCGCACAGCAGTGACCCCACCGCGAACGCCGCGATCCCGAACAGGATCACCGGCTTGCGCCCGACCATGTCGGCGAGCTTGCCGTAGATCGGCACCGTCACGGCCTGCGCGAGAAGGTAGATGGAGAACAGCCACGGGAACATCGCGAACCCGCCGAGAGTGTCGGTGATGGTGAGCACCGCTGTGGCGATGATGGTCGAGTCGAGGGCCACCAGCCCGGTGGAGAGCATGAGCGAGGCCAGGATCGGACCTCGTTCGGATCGCAGACCGACAGCCGGGCTCACGGTATCGGTAGCCACCGAGGTCCTTTCGTTGCATCGACTAACCACTCGGGTTCACGGTATCGGGGGCGCGACGGTTTCCGCGCGGCATTTTCCGAGGGTGTGACGCGATCGGTGTCGGGGGAAGTCGTCAGTCGGCGGCGAATCGCGCCGCGATATCGGCCGCGGTGACCTTGGCCAGTTCCACGAAGAACGGCACCCGCTCGTCGATCATCAGCGTCGCGGGTCCGCGCATGCCGAGGGCGAAGCGGCAGCGCCCCTGTGGATCCAGGATCGGCAGGCCGATGGTGCGAAATCCTGGATCCAGTTCGCGATCGTTGAACGCGTAGCCGCGCTCGCGCGTGGTGATCAGTTCCGCGCGCAGTTCCTCGGGGCTCGACACCGAACGCTCGGTGCCCTCTTCGTAAGGCAGCGAACGCAATTCGTCATCGCTGGCATCCGACCAGGCCAGCAACGCTTTGCCGAGTGCGCTGGCGTGCAACGGCAGTCGCACGCCCTGGAGCCTGTGTCCGTCGCTCTCGCGCCACCGGCTGGTCCCGAGCAGCACGGCGTGGATGCCGTGGCGGGTGGCCACCGACCCGGTCGCTCCGGTGGTGGCGGCCAGTTGCTCGAGGTAGGGCTCGGCAAGGTAGATCCGGTGTTGGCGATAGGCGATCTGACCGTATTCGGCCAGCGCGCCACCCATGCGGTAGCGACTGGACTCGGCGTCCTTCTCCAGGAACCCGGCCTGCACGAGCGCACCGAGCAGACGGTGGGTGGTGCTGACCGCCAAGCCCTGGGCGCGGGCGACTTCCGAGACTCCACGCTCCTCGCCGCCGCGGAAGCAGTCGAGTACCGAGAGGGCCCTGGTCACGGTCTGCACGCTGGAGGTCTCCACAGAGCCGACGGTAACACAGGTGTTCGACCGCTCGACCTCCCAAATTTCCGCTATGTGGAAAACAAGCGCCCGCGAACCCCGATCACTCGCCATAGAACGACAAGTCCACCGCTGTCAAGCTTTCCGATCCGTGGAAAGGCATACCTCGTTCGAGACCACACCCGCTCCTACGCTGCGAAGGCATCAACCCCCAGCCCCGAACAGGAGCCCCGATGTCCCGCAGGCTGCCGGCCTTCTCGCGGATCGCCCTCGCGATCGTCCCCGTCGTAGCCCTCGTCGCGGCGTGTGGCTCCGACTCCACGCCGGAACAGGGAGCGCAAGCCTCGTTCGTTCTCAAGGTCACCGATCCGGGCAACAGCGGCCCGCTCGCGGTCGGCAAGCGCGACGGCACCTTCGACGCCGCACTCGCCCCGCTGGGCGCCAAGATCGAATGGGTCAGCACCACACCGGGTTTCAGCTCCATGCTGAAGCTGTTCAACACCAGCGAACTCGATGTCTCCGGCGCCGCGTTCAGCCCCGTCGTCGGCGCGCTGTCCAAGGACGTCGGCGTGAAGATCGTCGCCGTGGCCGACCCGGCGGGTCAGGATCAGAGCGGCATCGTGGTGACCCCGGAGTCGGGCGTGACCACCGTGGCGGGCCTGGTGGGCAAGCGGATCGCGGTGAATCCCGCGGGCAAGGGCGAGTACATCACGCTCAAAGCGCTCGCCCAGGCGGGCATTCCGGCCGACAAGGTGACCCGGGTGCCCCTGCAGCAGAAGGACGCCGCTTCGGCCTTCGCGACCGGCAAGGTCGACGCGTGGGCCTCGTTCCTGGTGCCCTACCAGGAGGCCAAGGCCGCGGGCGCCAAGGAGATCGCCACCGAGAAGTCCGTCGGCTCCAAGGACAACACCGTGGTGGTGTTCCGCACCGAGGTCCTCGACAAACGCCCCGATATCGCCGCGAAGTACCTGGAAGTACTGCAGGGACTCACCGCGAAGCAGAAGGCGGCGCCCGCCGACTTCGAGAACGTCTTCGAGAAGTCCGGCCCGCGTGCGCTGACCGGTGACCGGCTCGCCGACGCGGTCCGGGTCGGCGGTGAGGTCACCGTGCCCCGCCTGCCCGCCGAATCCGATGCCGTCGACCTGGCCGACGTGGTGAACACCTTCGCCGACAACGGCGTCATCTCCCGCCGGATCACCGCCGCCGACATCTTCTACGACCTGAAATCCAAGCTCACCCCGGACCAGCTCGCCGCGCTGAAGGGCAAGTGAGATGAGCACCCTCGCCTTGGCCCCACCCCGGGCGCGCGTCGCCCGGCAGCGGCCGCGATGGTTGTCACTCGGCCTGCGCGCCGTTCTGCCCGCCGCGATCGTGCTGGTCTGGTGGGTCGGGTCGGCGAGCGGCGCGATCTCGCCGCGGGTGATCGCGGGTCCCGGCGCGGTCTGGTCGGCGTTCGTCGAACTGTTCGACAGCGGCCGGCTGGTGGATTTCGCGCTCGCCTCGTTCGGGCGCGCGGCGGCCGGTGTGGCGATCGGCGTCGCGGTCGGGCTGGTGCTCGGCCTGCTGTCGGGATTGTCCAGCCTCGGGGAGGAACTGGTCGATTCGACCATGCAGATCGTGCGGGCGGTGCCGTTCCTGGCGCTGGTTCCGCTGTTCATCGCCTGGTTCGGGATCGACGAGCTGTACAAGATCCTGCTCATCGCGGTGGCGACGACGGCGCCGATGTACGCCTACACCTATCTCGGCGTGCGCAATGTCGACCGCAAGATGGTCGAGGCGGCACGCAGTTTCGGGCTCACCGGCACCCGGCTGGTGGTCGAGGTGATCGTGCCCGCCGCGCTGCCCGGGATTCTGATGGCGCTGCGGGTGTGCCTGTCGATCAGCATCACCGCGCTCATCGCCGCCGAGCAGGTCGGTACCCAGCAGGGCGTCGGCTACCTGGTGACCCTCGCTCAGGAATACAACCGCACCGACTACATGGTGCTGTGCGTCGTGCTCTACGCGCTGCTCGGTCTGGTGTTCGACGCACTCGTGCGGCTCGCGGAACGCTACGCGATGCCATGGCGGAAGCAGGTGGCGATCCGATGACGACGACAACAGCCGCGCCGGTCCCAGTCGAGACCGAAGCCCCCGCCCCGGTCGCGGTATCGATCACCGGTCTGCGTAAGGCGTTCGGCGAGAAGACAGTTCTCGACGGAGTCGACCTGACCATCCGCCGCGGCGAGTTCGTGGTGCTGCTCGGCCCGAGCGGCACCGGCAAGACCACCCTGCTGCGTCTGCTCACCGGGCTCGAAACCCCCGATGCCGGTGAGGTATTGGTGCCTGCCCGACGCACGACGGTCTATCAGGAGCCCCGCCTGATCCCGTCGAAGCGGGTACTGGCCAACGTCATCGTCGGCCTGCGGCGCGGTAAGCCGCAACGCGAAGCCGGTCTGCGCGCACTGAACGAAGTCCACCTCGACGGCAAAGCGGGCCAGTGGCCCGCCACCCTGTCCGGCGGTGAAGCCCAGCGCGCCGCACTGGCCAGGGCGCTGGTGCGCGAACCGGAACTGCTGCTGCTCGACGAACCGTTCGCGGCACTGGACGCCCTCACCCGGCTCCAGATGCAGGACCTGGTCGGCGATCTCGTCGCCCGGCACCGGCCCGCCGTCCTCATGGTCACCCACGACGTCGACGAGGCGATCCGCCTCGCTGATCGGGTGATCATCCTCGACCACGGCCGTTTCGCCGTCGACGAGGTCATCGATCTACCCCACCCGCGCGATCACGCGGCACCCGAAACCCTCGGGTACCGCACGCAATTCCTCGCCCAGCTCGGCGTCGGACCACACACCAGGAGCCTGTCATGACCGAAACCCTGTGGTACACCCGCTGCCCCGTGCCGACCGCGAGCGGTCTCGCGCACAGCCTCGGCTGGCTCGGCGAGACCGCCGCGAGCGCCGGCCTCGAATTCGGCGTTCTCCAGGACGCGGGCCCCGAGCTCGCCGGCCACCACTTCTCCCACGACCTGTCCGGTCTGATCCGGGAGGGTGGCAATGTGCCCGCCCTGGCCGCTCGCGCGCAGGGTTCACCCACCCGCCTGATCGGGCTCACCTGGATCGACGAGTCCCAGGCGATCCTGGTCGGCCCCGATTCGCCGGTCACCGACGCGGCGGGCCTGGCCGGTCTGCGCATCGGCGTCCCCGCATGGGCCCAGGACCAGGCACGCAGCTTCCCGCGCGCGATGGCACTGCACGGCTTCGCCAACGCGCTGCGCCCCGCCGGGCTGACCCTGGCCGATGTCCGGGTCGTCGAGCTCGATGTCGAGCGGGATCCGCAGGTGCGCACCGCGATCCAGAGCGCACGGCGCTCGACGACGTGGGGTGTGGAGGAACTCCTCGACGGCAAGGTCGACGCCATCTACGTCAAGGGCGCCCGCGCCCAGGAAGTCGCCGAGGAGAACGGGCTGCGCGTCGCGGTCGATCTCGACGCCTCGGCCACCAAGCACCTGCGGGTCAACAACGGCACTCCGCGCCCGATCACCGTGCACGCGGACCTGCTGGAATCCCGGCCCGAGGTCGTCGTCGGCTTCCTCGCGCAGAGCCTGCGCGCCGCCGACTGGGCCGCCGGTGATCTCGACGGAGTCCGCGCGGTGCTGCAGCGCGAAACGCTGTCCGGTCCCGACGGTGTCGCCGCGGCCTACGGTGACGAGTTCCATCGCGGCCTGCATCCCTCGCTCACCGGCGAACGCGTCGAACTGCTCGGCGTACAGAAGCAGTTCCTCTACACCCACGGGTTCCTGGCCGCCGATTTCGATCTCGAATCCTGGGTGGCCCCTGAGCCGTTGGCTCGCGCGCGAGAACTCGTCGCCGCCGAGCGGGTGCCCGCATGACCGAGTTCGTGTGGCGGCTGCCCAGCCGCGGCGACGGTCGGCGCGCCGACCCGGCTCTGCGCGGTCGCGGCGGCTTCGGCCTGCCGACACCTCCCCTCGAGACCACCGATGTACGTCCGGGTCGCTTCGGTCCGTTCGACGATCTCGCCCAGATCGTCGATGCCGCCGAACTGAACGGATTCGACGGTGTGCTCGCGCCCTACGACCCGCTCGGCGAGGAATCCTGGATCGTGGCGGCCGCCGCCCTGCGCGCCACCCGCTATACCCGGGTGACGGTCGAATTCCAGCCCGCCTTCGGCACACCGGTGTACGCGGCCAAGGTGTCGGCGACCCTGCAGCGGCACTCGGCGGGCCGATTGAACTGGCGGTTGGCTGTCGACACCGACGCCGCCGAGGCCCGCTCGCGCGGCGATCGCGTCACCGGCGACGAGCGCTACGACCGCGCCGCGGAATTCCTCACCGTCGCGCGCGGTGTCTGGAACGAGAGCGAGATCAGCGCAGCGGGATTCGCGGGCACCGGGTTCGACTACGCGGGCCGGTACTACGACGTCATCGACGGGGGATTTCGCGGCATCCTGTCCGGTCTGCCGTTCCCGGCCGTCCACCTGAGCGGTACGTCGCCCGCCGCGCTGGCATTGTCGGCCGCGCACGGCGACGTCCACCTCTTCGCCGAGCAGGCCGGCGGAATATCCTCCGCCGTCACCGAACTGGGGGAGCGGGCCGCTGCGGCAGGGCGCCGGGTCCGGGTCGGTCTCGAGTTGCCGATCATCGCCAGGGAGACCGAGGACGAAGCCTGGGCCAGGGTCCACCGCCAGTGGGCCGAATTGGACCGTCCCGACGCCGCGACCGAACACGCGCTCGGCGACGGCCGGTGGGCGGGCTTCGACGCCCTCGGCTACGACCAGCGCATCGGCTTGGTGGGCAGTTACGAGCAGGTGGCACAGCAACTCTCGGCCTACGAGGCAGCAGGGGTGCAGACCTTCGTGCTGTCGGGCCACCCCAACATCGAGGAAATCCACCGCGCGGGCGAACACCTGCTGTTCCTCGCCGACCCGGCAGGCCGCACCCTCCCCACCGCGCAGGAGCTCACCGCATGACCATCGACGTCTACTGGCGCATCGGCATGGAAGGCGACCACGCCTCCCTGCGCACCCCGCGCCGCTACAACCGGGGCAACGCGGGCGGCTACGGGCCCGGAAATATCGCACCGGCCATCCGCGACGGCGCACTCGATCAGTACAGCTATCTCGACCATGTCGCCGCGGTCGCCAAGGCCTCGGAATCGGCGGGCTTCCTCGGCGGGCTGCTGCCCTCGTTCCCGGTGACCGACGACCCGTGGGCCGTGGCCGCCGCGCTCGCCGCCGAGACCACCACCTACCGCTTCATGGTGGCCTTCCAGCCCGGCTTCCTCCATCCCGTGCAGGCGGCCAGGATGTCGGCGAGTCTGCAACGCGCCACCGGCGGGCGGCTCGTCTACAACATCATCAGCGGTGGCGGCGGACCGGCCCAATTGTGGTGGGGGGACAAGGTTTCCCATGACGACCGCTACGCGCGGACGAGCGAATTCCTCGACGTGCTGCGTGGGGTCTGGGACGGCGAACCCTTCGACCACGACGGCCGCTTCTTCGGCACCGAAGGCGCCGCACTGCCACCGGGTCTGGCCGGACAGCCTTTCCCCGAGGTCTACTTCTCCGGCTCCTCGGGTGCCGCCGTCGCCGCGGCGGGCCGCCACGCCGACTACTACCTGTCCTGGCTCGAGCCCTACGCGGACCTGCGCGCCAAGTTCGACGGTGTCCGCCGCAACGCCGAAACCACCGGCCGCACACCCAAGTTCGCGGTCCGCATCGACATTGTCGCCCGCCACACCGAGGAAGCGGCCTGGGCCGAAATCGAGAAGGGTTGGGCCTTCGTCGACCGCGACGCCGCCAACCGTGCCGCCCAGGGCGACTCCGTCGGGGCGGCCCGGATCAAGGGCTGGGTGCCCGAAACCATCACCGGTTACCGCGATCTGGAAGTCCAGCCCAACGTCTGGTGCGGATTCAGCCTGATCCGCGGCGGCCCGGCCTTCGGCCTGGTCGGCAGCTACGAGCAGGTTGCCCAGCGGCTCGACGAACTGATCGACCTCGGCGTCGACGCCTTCATCCTCGCGGGCAACCCGCACCTGGAAGAGGCCTACCGGGTCGGCGAGGAAGTACTGCCACTGCTGGGCCGTTCCCGGCTCACCACCCCGTCCACCGACACCGTCCTCGCGACGGCCCGATAACGCAGGAGCCCACTTTGACTACCACCGAAACCCGTCTGCCGGAGGCCGTCACCGCCTTCGTCGATGCGGTCACCCGTGACGCGGACACCGCGTTCCGGGTATTCCGGGAGACCGGAACCGTCACCGGTAACGGCACCGTCAACTTCGTCGAGCGCGTGCCCGGCGAGGAGATCGCCGTCGCCCTGAACGAGCCGGGCCCGTGGGCCGACGACCGGACCGTCGAGCCGGTTGTCGCCACCTTCGACGGAGAAGTGCTGTCCGGCAAGGGATCTGCCGGATTCGTCACCGGATACGCCAAGGTGTTTCGCGCCCACCCCGAGATCACCTCCGTCGTCCACATCCACACTCCGTGGCTGGGCGGCTGGGCACAGACCCACCGCACCTTGCCGATCCGCTACGCCGCCTCGCAGCGACTCACCCTCTCGCGCGAGATCCCGCCGCACATCGACCGCACGATCGGCGCGGGCGATTTCATCCTCGGCCGCCTGGAGGTCGACCCGCACCTGGTCGCGATCTTCGAGGCCAACGGTGGCGCGAACGTGATCGGTCGCTCCGGTCTGCTGGAACTGGCGAAGTTCGTCGTGCTGCTCGAGGAGGGCGCGCAGTATCAGGCGATCGCCGAAACCCTCGGCGGCTCGGTAGAATTCGATCCGTCGAATCTCGCCGTGCAGTGGCAGCGCAGCGGTCTGGCCGACGAGGCCCGTCGTCTCGGCCTGATCGGAGACGCGCGATGAGTGGTATCAGGGTCGGCTACTTCCCGCACAACAATTCGCTGTTCGTCCTGCGCCATCGCGCGATCCTGGAGCGGTCGCTGCCCGAGGTCGAATGGGTCGACCTGCGTGCGCTGCCGCAGCCCGAGCGAGTCGATCCCACAACCGCGCTGCCGAGCGAACATTCGGACTGGTTGTTCACCGAGGACGGCTACGACATCATCGGCACCGGGTTCACCCCGCCGATCACCGCGCTCGCCAACCAGCGCGACATGGTCTATCTCGGCATCTCGGGCCCGCGCGTGGAGAACGGCAGGCTGGTCGCGACCGCGGCGAGTGGCATCACCTCCGCCGCGGATCTGCAAGGCAAGCGGGTCGGCATCGCGCACGGCTCGTGGCAGACCACCCTGTTGCTGTTCGCCCTCGACCAGGCCGGTCTCAGCTGGGCCGACGTCGAACCGGTCGATGTCGACGTGCGCGAGGGCGGCGCGGCGCTGCTGGCCGGTGAACTCGACGCCTGGGTCGGTACCTACCCCGGTCTTCAGGACGTGGAGGCGGCCACCGAGCTCGCCACGCTGGTCGACACCGCCTCGGTCTTCAGCCACCCGTCGCTGTGGTTCACCCGTCGCGACCTGGCCGAAAGCAACCGCGCCGCAGTGGAAGCGGTGCTGGCCGCGCTGCAGGAGTCCGACGCCTGGATCGCCGCCAACCCCCGCGAGGCGGCCCAGTACTTCGTCGACGACGCACAGGCACGCGGCATCCCCGCCGACCTGGATGCCTGGGAAGCGGCACTGCGTGGCCGTCCGTTCGGCGTGCACCCGGTGAGCGAGGACTTCCTCGACGAACAGCAACGCGCCGCCGACCTCCTCGCGGCCAACGGGCTGCTCCCGCGCACGATCGACGTGCGGTCCGCGGTGCTGCCGTGGATCGGTGAGGTGATCAGCGAACAGTCCGCGGCCACCGTCTGAGCCCGGAATGCTCGGGGTGATCGAACCGATCATCCCGAGCATCGCGTTCAGTCGCGCCGTGACCCGGTGACCCACACCGGCCCGGTGAGCAGCCAGATCACGGTGATCACCCCGAGGCTGCCGAACACCCCCATCAACTGCTCGCGTTGCGCGGCGTCGGCGACGGTGTAGCTCAACGCCAGGGTGAGCGCGCCGGCGATAGCCGCCGCACCGAGCCAGCGGGAGAAATCGGCCCATTCCTTGCGGGTGCGTTCCGGCCCGTACTTCGGGACCTTCACCGGGACCGGTCCACCGGCGAAGCGGTGGGCGAATCGCTCGTCGGCCCACCGGATCATCCGGCCACCGAACATCACCGTGCAGCCGAGGTAGATCCCGGCGACACGATGGGCGAAGGTCACCTCGCCCCCACGGTGCAGGTCGATCGCTACCGCCACCACCAGCACCACATCCAGGACCGGCACCAGAGCCAGCGTCACGGTGCTCGCACGCGGCACCCGGATCACATAGCGCAGCAGCAATCCGCCGACCACCAGCACCCAGAAACCGACTTCGCACGCGGCGATCGTCAGCAGTACGGGGTTGCTCAGTTCGTTCATTCCCCCACTGTGCCGGGCACGTCGGTCCACCGTCGTCCCGCTTGTGGTCCGCCGCCGGTCCGTCTTTCGGGGGACCCGGCCCGTGCGGGCGATGTGCTGAAATGGGGCATGCCCACGTCCCGCACGCTCCTGAGCCGGCTCGCGGACGTTTTCGACAGCTCGACCGCGGCTGCCGTCGGGGTGTTCCTGGTGGGCTTGCTGTTGTGGGCGGCGGGTGGCTGGGCGGTCGTGGTCGACCACGATCTGTATCCACCACCGGCGAAAGTGGCGCTGCTGTGCGCGGCGTTCGCGATCCAGCTGACCGCGCAGCGCAGACCCGCGCTCGCCTTCGGCCTGATGGTCGCGCTGCTGGCCGGTGACTTCGTGTTGGGTCCGTCGCTGCCACTGTGGATCGCGCTGACCGACGTGATCTTCTTGGCGGTCAGCACCGGATCGGATCGGCTGGGCGCGGTGGTCGGCTGGTTCTCGGTGACGGTGACCCTGGGCGGGTCGCTGCTGGCGCTCACCGTGTTCGGCGTCAGAGCGGCCTTCTACACCGGCTTGATCGGTGTCGCGCTCACGTGGTCGCCGCTCGGTTATGCCCGCTCGGTGCGGGCCTCGCGCCGCACGGTCGAGGCCGAACGGGCCGCGGCCCGCGCCGAACTCGCCGCCCGCGACGCCGAACGGTCCGCGGCGATCGGCGAGGAGCGCCGGCGATTGGCCCGTGACCTGCACGACGCGGTGGCAGGCCACGTTTCCGCCGTCGCGATCCTCGCCGAAGTCGCCCTCAAGGACCCCGCCAACACCGCGGTGCTGTCGACGATCCGCTCGAGCAGTCTGGCCGCGGTCGAGGAGATGCGCACGACCATCGAACTGCTCACCGCGCCCGACGACACCGCGGTGACCACGCGACTGGCCTCCCTCGACGGCCTGATCGACGCGGCCGAGGCGGCCGGCGGCTCGGTGAGATTACGCCGACCCGCTGACCTTGAACTGTCCACCGCGGTCGAGGCCGTCCTCACCCGGATCCTGAGCGAGACTCTCGCCAACGCGACCAAACACGCCCCCGGCGCACCCCTCGATATCGAATTGCACCGCGATGCGACACGATTGGTGGTGACGGCGATGAACCCGATCCCACCCGGCACTCCGGTAGGGCAGGGAAACGGGCTGCGCAACATGATGTTTCGCGCGGAATCAGTCGACGGCACCATCACCGCGGGCGCACAGGACGGCACCTGGCGGGTGTGCGCGCGAATTCCCCTGGGAGACAAGTGACAGTCACAGTGCTGGTGGCCGACGACCACGCCACCATCCGCGCGGGTCTGCGGATGCTGCTCGAAGTGTCCGGTGAGGTGCGGGTGATCGGTGAAGCGGCCGACGGCGCCGCCGCGGTCCGCCAAGCCAGGGCCCTGAGCCCCGATGTGGTGCTGATGGACGTGCGGATGCCGCGCGTCGACGGGCTGGAGGCGACCGCCGCCGTCGTCGCGCAGACCAGCGCGAAAGTGCTGGTCCTCACCACCTTCGCCATCGACGAATACGTCCTCGGCGCGCTCTCGGCCGGTGCGAGCGGATTCCTGCTCAAGTCCGTCGGTGGCGACGACCTGGTCAGCGCTGTGCTGGCGGTGGCCGAAGGAGACGCGGTCCTCGACCCGAAGGTGACGCGCGCGGTGATCGCGGCGCTGCCTCGCGCGGCCGATGTCGCGCCACCGCCCGATCTGTCCGCACTCACCGACCGTGAACGGCAGGTGCTCGCCGGTCTGGGCGCCGGTCTGTCCAACATCCAGATCGGCACCCGCCTGCGCATCGGCGAGGCCACGGTGAAAACGCACGTTTCCCGGGTGCTGAGCAAGCTCGGTGTGCAGTCGCGTGTGCAGGCGGCCGTGATCGCATCGCAGTCCGGTCTCGATCTGCCCTGACTGCGATCGGGTACGAAACCGACGATGTCCCGGTACCGCGCCGGGTACCGGGACATCGGGTCGGAACAGGGCTCAGCGTGCAGGTTGCGGGTCGGACTGTTCCGGACGGATCCGGCGTGATTCAAACCAATAGGTCAGGGAAACGGTGGCGTAGGAAGCCAGGACCACTGCTGCGGTTACCAGAAGAAACGCGACGAACAAGGGAATCAGGAAAGCCATGGTGCCCTCCTCGCGGTACGGTAGTCGTGCGATGAAGGTGGTGGTCAGCGCCTCGTCGCGCCGAATCTGAACGAGCCCCGCACGTTCGATACTAGGGGCACGGCGCGACGCGGGCATGGATCCGCGGCTGTGACTGCGGTCATGGTTTACGCGGAGTGTCGCCCACGTCACCGAACCGCCCATGAGGTTGAATGTTCAACATATCTGGGTTCTACCGCGTCACGAGTTCTCGACATCGGCTTCACCACGAACAACCGACGAAGGAGCACCGATCGTGAGCATGATCCTGGCCGCAGTGCATGACACCTATAACGTCGTTGTCGCCCAGGTGGGCAATCCCACGCCGGAAGCGCCGCCGATGGCCGACAAGGTGATGCAGTTGGGCCGGTATTTCACCTGGATGATCCTGTTGTCCGGCGTCACCGCCATCACCTATGGCGGCGGCCGCTTCGCCTGGGAGAAGTGGAACGGCGGCGGCCTGCAATCGCCGAAGATGATCGCCAGCGCCATGGCGGGCGGCGCGGTCGCCACCAGCGCCGGCACGATCATGAACGCGGTCATCGGGGCCTGATCGCCGGCCCCGCTAGTGTCGGGGTTGTGCGTATCTTTCTCGCGGGCGCCACGGGCGTCATCGGATCACGGTTGCTGCCACTGCTGGTCGGCGCCGGTCACGAAGTGGCCGGCCTGACCCGTTCCCCGGGTAAAGCGGCGGCGGTCCGTGCCAGCGGAGCCACCGCGGTGGTCCACGACGTCTACGACGCCGACGGCCTCACCACCGCGGTGCTCGACTTCGCCCCCGACCTCGTCATGCACCAGCTCACCGACCTGCCCGACGATGTGGCGCGACTGGCCGGCTCCGGCGAGGCGAACTCCCGTATCCGCACCGAGGGCACCGCCAATCTGCTCGCGGCGGCCGCGGCCGCCGGAGCGAAACGCTTTCTCGCCCAGAGCATCGCCTGGACGCCGCCGGCGGGCCGTGGTGACGCGATCGCGACCCACGAATCCGCCGTCCTCGCCGCGGGTGGCGTCGTCCTGCGCTACGGCCAGTTCTACGGTCCCGGAACGTACTACGAGTCCACCCCGCCGGCGCACCCACGCATCCACGTCGACACCGCCGCCGCGCGCACGCTCGAGCTGCTCGAAGCGCCGACCGGCATCGTGGTCGTGGTCGATCCGGAGTAGAGGCGCCGCCCCGGATAGGGAACAGTGAGGGGATGGCTGTTGACGTAGACACCCTGCACGGCGACGACGACCTGCACGCCGCGGGCGCGCTGTTCCGGGCCGCGATGGTGGGATTGCCGCCGCTGCCACCACATCGCGACCACCTGTCCGAACCGGGCCGCACGCTCGGCGCTCGCATCGATGGCCGGCTGGTCGGCACCGCGGAGTCCTACACCAGCTGGCTGGTCGTTCCCGGTGGCGCGCGCGTCTCACACGCCGCGGTCACCCATGTCGGTGTGCTACCCACCCACACCCGGCGCGGAGTGCTCACCACCCTGCTGCGCCGACAGCTCGACGACATCGCCGAGCGAGGGGAAGTGGTGGCGACCCTGCGCGCGTCCGAGGGTTCGATCTACGAGCGTTTCGGGTACGGCGTGGCGAGTTCGTTCGCACGCCTGGACCTGCACCGAGGTCGAGCCCGCCTGCGTGACACGGTCCCGCCGTCCGGTCCGGTGCGTTTCGTCGAACCCGCCGACGCGTGGAAGCTGTTCCCGCAGATCTACGCGACCGCCGCGATCGCCTGGACCGGGGCGATCGATCGGCCCGGCTATTGGTGGAAGCTGAAGGAACGCACCGCGGCCGAACCGGTGTACACCGTGACGCACGGCCCGGTCGGCGCCGAGGACGGGTTCGCGCGCTACCACCCGGTCGACACCGCGAACTGGTTCACCAGCCGCGAACGCACGATCGTCGTCGACGACCTCGTCGCGACCACCCCGCAGGCCTACCTCGGCCTGATCCGGCACCTGCTCTCGGTCGATCTCGTCGACAAGGTGAGTTTCGCGTTCGCGCCGGTGGACGCGCCGCTGCGGCATCTGTTCACCGACGAACGCGCGGTCGGCGTCGCGGGGGTGCACGACGAAACCTGGCTTCGTCTGGTCGATGTCCCCACCGCACTGGCCCGCCGGACCTATCGCGACGCGCCGCCGGTGATCATCGAGGTCGAGGACGCGATCCGCACCGCCAACACCGGCCGGTACCGGATCTCCGCCGAGCAGGTGGCCGGAGTCGACGACCCCGCCGATGTCACCGTCGACGTCGCCACCCTCGGCGCGATCTACCTCGGCGGGTCGACATGGCGCCAGCTCGCCCTCGCCGGTCGTGTCGTCGAGCACCGCGCGGGTGCCGTCGACGCCGCCGACGACCTTTTCGCCACTGCCTCACTGCCTTTCAGCGGCACCTTCTTCTGATCGACGTCGCTCGCCGGGTCAGGGGCGGAACAGCCGCGCGGCGGGCGGCAGTGGGCGCAGGGTGTCGGAGATCTGGGCGACCAGCTGCCACGGGCGATCGAGGTCGGTGCTCGCTTTGCCGTTGGTGAGAACCGCACCGGACAGGCCACGATCGGGGTCGGCCCAGCCGTACTGGGTGGTGAGACCGCTGCGGCCGAAGTGCGACCCGGTGTCGCGGCCGAACTTGGACCGGCGGGCGCCGAGCTCGAATCCTGCGCGGCTGACGCGACCGGCCAGTCCGAGCATGCGATCGGCGGGGGCGATCGCGTCGCGCAGGGTACCGGTCCCGATGATCCTCGTTCCGTCCAGTTCGCCACCGCGCGCGAGGATTTCGTAGAAGCGGGAGAGTTCGTAGGCGGTGGTGACCAGGTTGCCGGAGGGGAGCTCGGCGGCCAGGAAAGCATCGTTGGTGGCCTTCGACGCCTTGTCCAGATGCCCGCCCAGGGCCTTGTTCGCCAGGAATCGGGCGAGCCGGGGTTGGGGCGGGCCGGTCTTGACGCTCGGCACGACCTTGCCGACATCGGCGGGATCGACGCCGAAGTTGTTCCAGCGGAAGCCGAGTGGGGTCAGCACCTGTTCGGCGAGGTGCTCGCGCATCCGCTTGCCGGTGGCGCGCTGGACGAGCAGGCGCTGGATCAATCCGCTGGTCAGCGCGTGGTAGACGCGAAAGCGGCCGGGCGCCCAGCTCGGCACCAGGTCGGTGAGAGCGGCGACAGCCAGGTCCTCGTCGAGGACCGCCGCGGTTCCGCTGTGTGGTGCGGTGATGAACGGAATGCCCGCCGAATGCGACAGCACATCGCCGACGGTGATCACGCCCTTGCGGTGGGCCGCGAACTCGGGAACATAGTCGGCCACCCGGTCTTCCAGCGCGAAGGCGCCCTGCTCGATGAGCATGAACATCAGCGTGGCGGCGACACCCTTCGCGGTGGAGAATCCGCAGAACAGGGTTTCCGGCGTCGCCAGGATCTTCTCGGCATCCGGTCGGTCGCTGGGTGCGTTGCCCCAACCGTGACCGATCGTCCGGTTCAGCACGATCCCGCCGTTGCGGCGCAGACACACCTGGATGGCGGGTGTCGTGCCCATCGCGTACCACGCGCGCACCGACGCCCAGATCGCTTCGACGTCGGCCCGCGAGGACCCGACGTCGGCCGGATCGTCCTCGTGGCCGATCGTCGTCACCGCGTCCAGGTTGTCGGTGACCCTCACCAGGGTGGCAGGAAGTGCGCTCATCGGGCCAGCCTACCGACGGTGAGCTGTGATAATCCTGAGCGCGCTGCCCGGTGAACGGTGGCATAGCGACGTCGACGGGTCCACGAAACCCGGAGTGCGACGACCGGGATCCTCGGTCTCGGCCGCCCGGTCACCGAGGTATTCCTCGGTGTTCGGCCGCTGCGTGCCGGAGCCGGCGCCAGCTGCCCACAGCGGCGACGATCGTGCCGCGGTCGCGCTGCGGCACCGCCCCGGCGAGTTGCCGATCACGCCCTGGCCTCGGTCAGTTCCGCGTCGGCGCGAACAGCGTCGACCGGGGTGCGACCCGCGGCGGTCACCGCGCGCCGGGCGTAGGCGCGGACGTCGGCGTCGGGATCGGTAGTCGCCGACTCGAGCGCGTCGAGGGCGGTGGCACTACCCGGCCAGGTGGACAGGGCCAGTACCGCCGCCTTGCGCACATCGAGGTGACGGTCGGTGAGCGCCTCGCTCAACGGCACCACGCCCGCCTCCGGGGTCGAGCCCGCCAGCCCGCGCGCCGCACCGACACGCACCTGCCAGGCGGAATGACGCAGTGCCGCGCTGAGTTCGGCGACATCTTCCTCCGTGGTACCCAGCGCGGCGTAGGCGGTGAGGGCGGCAGCGCGGACCAGCGGATCGGGATCGCCTGCGAGCACGCGGATCACGTCCACGCCGCCGCTCCCGATCGAGGTGAGTCCGTGTGCGACCGCGATGCGGACCTCACGGTTGACATCGCCCGCGATCGTGGACACCGCATCGGCGTCGTCGAGCGAGACCAGTGCGCGCACCGCCTCGATCCTGACGCGATGATCGGTATCGCCCAGTGCCGCACGGTAATCCGAGGCAGACCCGGCCCGCAAAGCCCGCAGCAGATCGACGACGGTCGCGCGGACGAGGGGATCGGGGGAGCCGAGATGCTCGCTCAGCGCACCGGCCCCCGCCAGCACCTCTACCAGTTCCCGCAGACTCTCGGTGGCCGCCCGGCGGACCGAGGCGGCCTCGTCGCCCAGTGCCCGGATCAGCTCATCGGCGAATCCGTCCGGGGTGTTCTCGGTGAGCACCGACAGTGCGGCCACCCGCACCACCGGATCGGGGTCGGTGAGGTAGCTCGAAAGCTCCTCGACCGCAGGCGAATCCAGCGCGAGCAGAGTGACCAGTCGAGGCGAGGACGGCGACACCGGCGCCGCCTCGCTCCGGACCGGGGCTTCGCGCTGCGGCGCTCGCGTTCCCACCAGGTCGGGCTGGGCGATCACCTCGACGATCGGCTCGGCCGACGGCACATCATCGAGACCGGGCACCGGCACCAGATACGGCGCCACCGACCGCTTGACGAATTCCATCTCGCCGTCGACGGTCTTGCGCAGGTTCAAATGGAAGTTCCACGACTCGTCGTCGCGATCGGGCAGATCCGCGCGGTCGTGATAGAGGCCCCAGCGCGACTCGGTTCGTGTGAGCGAACTGCGCGAGGCCATCTCGGCGCAATCGCGAATGAACTGCACCTCCACGGCACGCATGAGTTCGTGGGGTGTCTGCGCGCCGATCCCGTCGACTTCGGCGCGCATCCGCTCGAAGGTCTCGACGGCGATCGACAGCTTGGCGGCCGTTTTCGGCGGCGCCACATAGTCGTTCACGAACCGGCGCAGCTTGTACTCGACCTGCGGCTGCGGCGGGCCTTCGGGCTGACGCAACGGCCGGTAGATCAGTTCGTGTGCTTCGGCGAGCTGATCCTCGGGCAGTTCGGCAGGGGTATCGAGTTCGGTCAAGGTGGAGGCCGCGTGCGCGCCGGCCAGATCGCCGTAGACGAACGCACCGATCATGTAGTTGTGTGGCACGCATGCCAGATCGCCCGCCGCGTACAGGCCCGGCACGGTGGTTCGCGCGTTCTCGTCCACCCATACGCCCGACGCGGAATGTCCACCGCACAAACCGATCTCGGAGATGTGCATCTCGATATCGTGGGTGCGGTAGTCGTGGCCCCGGTTGGCGTGGAAGGTCCCGCGAGTCGGCCGCTCGGTCGTGTGCAGAATTGATTCAAGGGTCGACAGCGTCTCGTCCGGCAGGTGCGAGACCTTGAGATAGATGGGTCCGCGTGCGGATTCGATCTCCTGCTTCACCTCGGCCATCATCTGCCCCGACCAGTAGTCGGAGTCGACGAAGCGTTCACCCTCGGCGTTGACCTGGTACCCGCCGAACGGGTTGGCCACGTACGCGCAGGCGGGGCCGTTGTAGTCCTTGATGAGCGGGTTGATCTGGAAGCACTCGATACCCGAGAGCTCCGCACCGGCGTGGTAGGCCATCGAATAGCCGTCACCGGCGTTGGTGGGGTTCTCGTAGGTGCCGTAGAGATAGCCCGACGCGGGCAGACCGAGCCGACCGCAGGGGCCCGTCGCCAGAATCACCGCCTTCGCGGCCACCTCGACGAATTCGCCGGTGCGCGTGTTCAACGCGGCCGCGCCTACCGCGCGCCCGTCGGCGGTGAGCACCCGCACCGGCATCAGCCGGTTCTCGATGCGGATCTTCTCCCGCATCTTGCGTTGGCGCAGTACGCGATAGAGCGCCTTCTTCACGTCCTTGCCCTCGGGCATCGGCAGCACATACGACCCCGACCGATGCACTCGGCGCACCGCGTACTCGCCGTACTCGTCCTTCTCGAACTTCACCCCGTACCGCTCGAGACGCTGCACCATCGCGAAACCCCGTGTCGCCGTTTGATACACGGTGCGCTGGTCGACGATGCCGTCGTTGGCGCGGGTGATCTCGGCGACGTAGTCCTCCGGCTCGGCCTTGCCGGGGATGACAGCGTTGTTCACACCGTCCATGCCCATGGCGAGTGCACCGGAATGGCGCACATGCGCCTTCTCGAGCAGCAGCACGTTCGCGCCGGACTCGGCGGCGGTGAGCGCGGCCATGGTGCCCGCGGTGCCGCCGCCGATGACGAGCACGTCGCAGTCGAGGCGAACGCGGTCGGACAGTTCGGGAATGTTCACAGAGTCTCCAGGATTCGGGCCCGCAGGGCGCTCCGGTCCACCGGTTCGCGCGGGTCGGGTACCTCGACGACCGCGCGCAGCGAACCCGCGCCGAGCACGGCGATCCGGTCGCCGAGCAGCAGGGCTTCGTCGAGGTCGTGGGTGACGAAAACGATCGTGGTCGGGTGCGCGCGCCAGGTGTCGACCAGCAGGCGCTGCATCTCCGCACGGGTCTGGCTGTCGAGCGCGCCGAACGGCTCGTCCATGAGCACCGCGCGCGGCGAGCCCGCCAGGCTACGGGCGAGCTGAACCCGTTGGCGCATCCCGCCGGACAGATCGCGCGGCAGATAGTCGGCGTAGCCGCTGAGCCCGACCTCGTCGAGCCAGCGCTGCGACCGTGCCGCGCGGTCGCTGCGTGACACGCCCCGAAGGCGCAGCGCCAGATCGATATTGGCGCGCGCGGTGCGCCACGGCAGCAGCGCGTCGTCCTGGAACACCAGCGCGCGATCTGCCGAGGGGCCGGCGACCGCGTCCTCGTCGGCACGGATCACCCCGGCGGTGGGTTTACGCAGCCCGGCGATCGCACGCAACAACGTCGACTTGCCACAGCCGGATTTGCCGACCAGGACCAGGATCTCACCCGCCGGGACCGTCAGATCGACGTCGCGCACCACGGTTTTGGGTCCGTAGCTGATGCGGACGGCCTCGAGGCTCAAACGCATGCCGACGGAGACGGTCGGCGTGGCGGTGGTCGTGGTCATCGGGAAAGCTCCAAGGAAACCCGCGGATCTATCTGTGGGGAGGAATGGGAGTGCCTTTCAAGCGTCCTTTTGGTTCTCGACATAGCGTTTCACTGCCTCCAGGGTTGCGCCGCCGACAGAGGCGACAAAGTACGAATTGGTCCAAAGGGTGGGCAGGCGGGACTCGGCCGAAGAGCGGGCCAGGTCGGTGAGCATGAGGGCGGGGAACTCGGCGCGCAGCACTCGGGAGGATCGGCCCTTGATCTGCTTGACCAGCCGGTGAATCCCGAACTGCGGATCGCACGAGACGAGCAGATGCACATGGTCGGGCATGGTTTCCAGCTCGATGATGGGGCGTCTCGTTCGGTGCAGACTTCTACAGCTGTATAACTTTTGGTGTGGATGAAGTCGTGCGCTATACCTACCGTCTGCGTCCCGGCGCGCACGCGGCGCGCGCGCTCGAATCCGAATGGCATCGCTGCCGATTCCTGTGGAACGAAGCCGTCCATCAGCGGCGCAAGGGCGGTAAACCCAACTTCTCGCGCCTGTCGAAGATGCTCACCGAAGCGCGTGCCCGCACCGCATGGTTGCGTGAGGGATCGCAGGTCGCCCAACAGCAGACGCTGCGCACCTACTCTCAAGCGCTGGACCAGTCGTTCAAGGTGAAGGGGCGCGGCCGACCGGTCGTCAAGTCCCGCAAGAACTCTCTGCCGTCGCTGGAGTACACGACGCGCGGGTTCGGTATCAGCGGTGGTCGTCTGACCCTGCCGAAAGGCGTCAGCATTCCCGTGGTGTGGTCGCGGGAACTGCCCTGCGCACCAACCTCGGTCCGCGTCTACCGAGACAGCCTCGGCCACTGGTACGCCTCGTTCGTCGTACGCCGATCGGTCGACGCGCTTCCTGTCGCGACCGGCAGTATCGGGATCGACTGGGGTATAACTACGACCGCGACCACGACCGACCCCGACCATGATCTGCCGTATCTCGGGCATCGGAAGCGGTGCGCTGCTGAACTCGCGCGTGCTCAGCGGAAGATGGCCCGCCGTCGACGGCCGAAGGGGCAGGCACAGAGCAACGGCTACCGGCAGGCTCGGCGTGAAGCCGCCCGCTTGCACAAGAAAGCGGCCAGGCAGAACACCCACACCGCGCGGGTATGGGCTCGCCGCGTCGTCGCCGACCATCACACCATCGCGGTTGAGGACTTCAAGCCGAAGTTCCTCGCCCGCTCCACGATGGCGCGGAAAGCGGCGGACGCTGCGATCGGTGCCGCGAAACGAGAGTTGATCGAACGTGCTACGCGGGCGGGGCGAAGGGTGGTGCTGGTTCCGCCCGCCTACACAACCATGACCTGCGCGAGCTGTGGAGCGAGAGCCAAGCAGCGGCTTGCGTTGGATGTACGGATCTTCTGTTGCGGGGACTGTGGGCACACCGCAGACCGCGACCGGAACGCCGCCGCTGTAATCCTGGCGGCCACGGTGGAACTCGACCGTGTCAGTGCTGAAGACATCAGACATTGTTGGCCTCCCTTCGGGGCGGTTGATGGTGCGGTCCGAGCTGGAAATCCCCCGGATTTATCCGTGGGGAAGGGTTAAGAGGCAACCTCTCGCGGCAGCCAGCGGGTCACCCGACGGCCTGCCAGTTCGACGATTCCGGAGGTGAGGAAACCGAGGACACCGATGGTGATCATCCCGACGAACACGGCCGGGTAGTCGACGATGGTGTAGGACTGCCAGGTGCGGTAGCCGATGCCGAGCCGCCCGGAGATCATCTCCGCCGAGATCAGGCAGATCCAGGCCACGCCCATTCCCACCGACAACCCGCTGAACACCCCGGGCAGGATGCCGGGCACGACGACCCTGGTCAGCACCTCGCGCCGCGACGCGCCCAGCGTGCGGATCGCGTCCTCCCAAATGGTCGGCAGCGCCCTTGTCGCATGCCTGGTGCTCACCAGCACCGGGAACAGCGACGCGGTGAACGTGATGAACACGATGCCGGACTCGTCGCTGGGGAACAGCAGGATCGCCACCGGCACCAGCGCGATCGCCGGAATCGGCCGGATCAGCTCGGCCAGCGACCCGAACACATCGGCGAGCAGCCGTGACCGGCCGAGCCCGATGCCCGCCAGTACTCCGACGACCGCGGCCAGCCCGAATCCGGTGACGATCCGGATCAGCGACTGCGCCACATCGAGGTAGTACTGGCCGGTTCCGAGATGCTCGCCGAACTCGGCGACGATCTCGGTCACCGTCGGCTGGGTGTCGAACCGCAGCCCCGCACGCACATTGCCCACGGTGAGCAGTTGCCACAGGCCGATGGCGGCGGCCACCGAGGCCACCCGGATCGCCCGCGACACCCACACCGATCGGGTGGGTGCGCTCTCGGCATCGAGAGCCGTGGGATCTGCGCTGTCGGGGTCGATCCCGATCGGGGTGGACAGCCCGGAAACTGTGCTCATCCGCGGACTTCCGTCACGGCTTGCTCATAGGAGACCGGCGCGGCGGCGGGGTGGGTGCCGCGGTAGCGGTCGGCCGCTGCCTGCGTGGTGAACGGCAGGTATCGCGCGCCCTCGCGCAGCCAGATGGCCTTGTCGGCGAACCAGCGAGTCCCCAGTTCGGCATCGGGGACATACACCGCGCGAATCGTCTTGCCCTGCGCCTTCGCTGCCTGCACCGCCCGCAGCAAGCAGCCGGGGTTCGCGGCGGGTTGGGGCTTGTCGGCGCCGTCGACCCAGACCTCACCGGCCAGCGCCGGATCACTCACCGCCACCGCGCAGATCGGATCGGTACCGGTCACCTTGCTCGGGTTGACCCCCGACGCCAGCTCCGCGTCGTAGTTCCCACGGCCGGTCTCGGCGAAGGCTTGCCGCAGTGGGCCGTCCTCGACGAAGGCGTCGATGTCGAGCTCGGCGAAATCGCCGATCGACTTCAGGTAGTTCACGTCGTCCTTGAACGCCGCGATCAGGTTCGCCTTGAGCGTGGTGTCGAAACTGGTGCCGCCGGGACCGTTGTAGAGGTACACGACCTCCTGCGGCAGGCCGGAGCCCTTGGCGACGAGATCGGCTGCCTCGAAAGGCTTCTCGTTGAGGAACGCGGTCGCGTCCAGCTGCGCCGCGAGGAACGCCTGCAACACCTCCGGATGATCGGCCGCGTACGTCCGGCGCGCCACCACGCCGTGGAAGGTCGGCACATTCAGCTCGGCGCCGTCGTAGAGCAGTTTCGCCTTGTTCTGCTGCACCAGCAGACCCGGCCACGCCACGAACTGCGACAGGGCGCTCACCTGGTGTGATTCCAGCGCGGTCGCCCCGACCTGGGGCTGCTGGTTGAGTACTTCCACGCCCTTGGCCGGGTCGATCCCGGCCCGGCTCAGCGCCTGCACCAAGGTGCCGTGGCCCGCCGAACCCACACTGGCCGAGATCTTCTGCCCGGCCAGATCGGTCAGCGAACGAGCGGGTGAGTCGTTGGGCACCACCACCATGTTCAGCGCGCCCTTGGGGTTGTAGCCGGTGATCGACACCAGCTCGGTCCGTGCGCGTTCGTTGGCCTGCGTACGAGAGCCGTTGATCAGCAACGGGTAGTCGCCCATCGAGCCGATATCGATCTTCTCCGCCACCATCTGGGCGGTGATCGGTGCTCCGGTGTCGTAGTCCTGCCACTCCACCTGGTACTTCGCGCCACCACCATCGGTGATCTTCTGTAGCCGCTGCTCCAGGTAACCCTGCGCTTTCAGCAGCGTGCCTGCGGTGACGGTGTTGATGGTCTTGGACTGGTAGCCGATGACGACCTTGACGGTGCCCGCCGGTGCGGCGTCGGAACTTTCGAGCGAGCAGCCGGCCGCGGTGAGCGCGAGAGCCAGAGCGACAGGGGCGAATCGAGTGATCTTCATGCGTGGGATTCCCGGTTTCAGCGGAGCAGATAGGGCATGTTGACGGTGACGGCGCCGGTGGGGCAGCGGGCCGCGCACGGCCCGCAATACCAGCACTCGTCGACGTGCATGTAGGCCTTGCCCGAATCATCGTGGATGGCAAGGGAATCGAGCGGACACATGTCCACGCAGAGGGTGCAGCCGGTGATGCACAGTGATTCGTCGATCGTCACCGGGACGTCGGCGCGCTGGGGGACCAGTGCCATTACAGGACCTTCCATTCGGGGGTGCTGCGGGTGAGGCTGCCGCGCATCGTGATGCGGTCACCGCGCATGCGGATGTATTCGAGGTCGACGGGGCGGCCGTCGTCGAGGTGGGTGAGGCGTTCGAGCATCAGCAAGGGCGCACCGGCCGGGGTATCCAGGGTGGTCGCGGTGTGCGGGTCGGCCGCGACGGCTTCCAGCGCGAGCTCGGCGGCGCCCAGCGGCCGGCCGGTGACCTGTTCGAGGAGCACGAACACGTCGGTGGTCTCCAGATCGTGGGCGAGCACTTCAGCGCCGACATCGGGCGCGAGATAGGTGAGGTCGAGGCTCAGGGGCAGATCGGCGAGAAACCGCAGGCGTTCGATGTAGACGACCTTGTCGCCCGGCGCCAGCTCGAGCCGGCGTGCGACGGCCGGGGGAGCGGTGATGGTGGTAGCGGCCCTGACCTCGTTGCGGACCGTGCCGTGCCCTTTGAGCGTCTCCTGCAGTCCGAGCAGCGCATCGAGGCCGTGGTCGAACTTGCGGGCGGCGACCCGGGTGCCGAGCTTCGGGGCGCGATCGATGAGTCCCTCGTCGCGTAGCAGCGCCAGCGCTTCGCGCACGGTATTGCGGGAGGTGCCGTGCTCGGCGGCGAGCTCCTGCTCGCCGGGCACCGTGCCCGCCACCGCGCCCGCCAGGATCTGGTGGCGCAGGATGTCGGCGACCCGGCGCGCCCGATCGGCGCGCTGACCGCGGATCGGGGTGGGCTCCGTAGCCCCTGTTTTCTCGCTGACCTGCATGAACAGCGACGATAGCGGCGATTACGAGGCACTCCGCGCGCCGCGATCGGGGGGAGAATTCAGCGGATGTTTCTACGCCGGGTGGCGGCTCACACGACCTGCGGGTATCCGCGGACAAACCGCTATTGCGCCACCTCGGACCGTACGGCCGACATTGCGATCACGTCGATCGCAATGTCGGCGCGCGGTCACGGCTGGCCGGGATTGAGCACGATGAACAGACCCTTGGCCTCGGCGCACAACCGTTCGCCGTCGTGCAGCGTCGCCCGCAGGTACACCTTGCGGCCCTCGACGCGTTCGGTCCACGCGCGCACCGTCAGCTCGCGATTGAGGGGCGTGATCGAGCGGTAGTCCAGGGTCAGTGAGGCCGTGCGGGTCACCGACCTGGTGGACAGCGCGGCGGTCATGCCGATGATGTCGTCGAAGGCGAGTGCGATGTGCCCACCGTGTGCGGCGTTGTTGCCGCCCAGGTGGAAGGTGCGGAAGGTGACCTTCGCGGTGACACCGTCGCGGTCACCGCTGACCACCGTGTACGGCGGCAGCGTGATGTTGCCCCGCGCCGGCAGGTCGGTGCGGGTCCAGCTGGGCGAGGACCACTCGTCCACCACGGCCTCGTCGAGGCGGGCGTTGAGCTGTTCGAGAGTGGCGATGGCCTCTTTGGCGAGCTCGTCGGAGGGGTTGACCAGCCGCGCCCGGTCCATCAGCGCGCGGACCTGATCGATCAGCTCGCCGTAGTGCGGTCCGCCCACCGTGTTGTCGGTGCCGCGGTCCTTGCGTGCCTGGATCAGCTCGGCAACCGGCCGGAATCCGCCTTCGTGATGCTTCTCGTCCGGGAGCGAGCTGCCGACCTGTGTATCGTCCATATGCAACACGTTATCGCTGCCGAGCTGGATGTTCGCGCCGGGGATCGGTGTCGGGTCAACTAGGCTGGGTCCCGATCACCGAGTAGGTCCTACGTACCGGAGCGTCGGCGCACCAGCCGGTGGTGCCGCTCCGGGTGAGCGGCGAAAGGCTGAACGCATGGGTATCGCGGCGGTTGTGTTCGATATGGACGGCGTGCTGATCGATTCCGAGCCGATCTGGGAACAGGTCAGGCACGAGTACGTGGTCCTCAAAGGTGGCCGGTGGCAACCGGATTCGCAGAAGAAGATGATGGGGATGAACACCGTCGAGTGGTCGTCGTACCTGGCCGACGAGCTGGGTGTGGCCGAACCGGCCGACGAGGTGGCTGCCGCCGTCATCGACCTGATGGCCGACAAGTACGCCCACCACGTCCCGCTGCTGCCCGGCGCGGTCGACGCGGTGCGGCGGTGCGCGGGTTCCTGGAAACTCGGCCTGGCCAGCTCGTCACCGGCCACCTTGATCGATCTGGTGCTCGCGAAGTCCGGATTGCTCGACTATTTCACCGTGGTGCTGTCCACCGAGGAGGTCGGACGCGGCAAGCCCTCGCCCGACGTCTACCTCACCGTCGCACAGCGACTCGGCGTGGAGCCGAACGACTGTACGGCCGTCGAGGATTCGACCAATGGTCTGCGCTCCGCCCACAATGCCGGGATGCGCCTGATCGCGGCGCCGCGCCCGGAGTTCCCGCCACTGCCCGACGCCCTCGCCCTGGCCGACACCGTCATCGACGATCTCGACCAGCTCACCCCCGGCGTCGTGACCGGCGACGCCTGACTCAGAAGCTGCCGGTGACGCCGTCGATCCGCTCGCGCAGCAGGTCGGCGTGGCCGTTGTGGCGGGCGTATTCCTCGATCATGTGCAGGTACACCCAGCGCAACGTGTACTCGTCGCTGCGCCACGGCACGTGGAACACGTGGTCGAGGGAGAGCTCGGCGACGGCGGCGTCACAGGCGGCGACCTCGGCGTGAAAGGCCGCGAACACCGCCTCGGCGGGTAGCGAGGCGAGGTCGTCGAAATCGGCGTCGGGCTCGGCCTCGGAGCTGTAGACCGGTTCGACCTCCTCGCCCGCGGCGGAGGTCCGGAACCAGCCTCGCTCCACCTCGGTGAGATGCCGGACGAGGCCGAGCAGCGACAGCGAGGACGGCTCCACCGAGCGCGTGGCGAGCTGTTCGCCGTCGAGTCCACCACACTTGCCGAGCAGGGTCTGGCGATGAAAGTCCAACCAGGACTGCAACATCGGCCGCTCGTCCGCGCCGACCAGGGTTCTGGTCGGCTCGAGTTCGGGAGCTGTCCACGTCATCGGTGCGAGGCTACCCGCCGTCATGGTGTGGCGCAGCTCGATTGTCAGCGGCTGGTGAATCGCGCCGCCGACTCGCCATCGAGACGGCCCGGGGGGAGTTTTCGCCCGCACAGCACGAGCAGCAGATCCTGCGCCGGTCCGGACAGCACCTCGCCTTCGCCGTAGCTGAAGTCGAGATCGTCTGCGCGCAACGCGATTCCCGCGGTCGACGCCGAAATACTTGGCCGAGCGTGGGTTCAGCGCTTCCAGCACCATGCGCATGCGGTCGAGGGGAACCGGATCGGTGTGGCCGAGAGCGACGGTGATGTCGAGGCCGTGGATCACATCGTGGCTCAGCGCGCCCGCGAAGCCGCCGCCCGGTGGCTTCCACGGGTGCTCGGTGTTGTCGCCGATGGCGGCGACCAATTCGGCGGTGCTCAGCCGTGCGGCGTCCTCGTGGGCCGCCCGGTCGGCCAGGCGATCGAAGTTGCCGCGCGCGGTGATCATGCCGAGGACGAAACGCGGTAGCGAGGTCCGGTACGGCATGCTCAGGTGCGCGGCGACCTCACGCACCCGCCAGCCGGCGCACAGTGTCGGCGCGTCCCAGGCGGCCTCGTCCAAGCCCGCCAAGAACTCCGCCGTCTCGGCACGCTGCCGTGCGGTCTCGGCCCTGACTTCGTTTTCGCGCACTGGTGGAGCCTCTCTGTCGACAGAAAACCTGCTGTCGATGTAGACGCTGTACGCGTCACCGATTCATCGGTCCGGCTGTTCACGATGTTCGCCGATCCGGCACACTGGCCCGATGGGTGCCCAGCGCGACGACCAGCCCGAAGTCGTAGTCCACGTCGGTGACGGCTCGGCGCAGCCACACCCCGTCGACCCTGCCCGACCCGGCGCCTCCGCCACCGATCCGGCGCCCGAGCACCCCTTCCTCCTCCTCACCCGCACCCCGACCGACTCCATCCAGGCGCGCTACCTCGACGACGGCACCTACGAACTCGAGCACACCACCGGCGCCGAACACCGCCAGCTGTTCACCACCGACGCCCTGCTGGTCCGCGACATCGTCTGGTCCTGGATCCAACGCGACACCTGGTGGTCCGACACCGTCGCCTGGACCACCGTCGACCCCGCCATCGCCGAACTCCACGCCCTGCACTCCGAGCTGTCCGGGATGCTCGACGGCATGTCTGTGCTGGACACCGTCACCGACGAACTGGACCGAGCTCTCTCCCGAGCCGACGAACTCCTCGACAACTTCGACGCCGATTTCGAAGCCTCGGATGACGCACCCTGACCTCCTCGCGGCGCGAAACCTCATCGCCTCGCTGGGACTGGACATGTCGGCCACGGTTCTCGAGACGCAGAACGCGGAATACGGAGCATCCGTGGCCGAGGCCGGTCGTGGCTGGGTGAGATTCCGGGTGGGCAAGCGGACTCCGGCGAAGCCGGGTCTGTTCGTAACCGTGTGGCAGCGTGCCGAGGACGGCTCGACCGAGCCGTTCGCCGTGGAGGACGGTGTCGACCTGCTGGTGATCACCGTTCGCGAGGAATCGCGTGCCGGACAGTTCGTCTTCCCGCGAAGCGCCCTCGTCGAAGACGGAATCGTTTCCGTAGCCGGTCATGGCGGCAAACGCGGGTTCCGCCTGTACCCGCCGTGGTCCGCGACCCGGAACAAGCAAGCGCAGAAGTCGCAGCGGTGGCAGTCCGCCTACTTTCTCGATCTCGAAAACATCGACCGGCAGCGCGCTCGCCACCTCTACGAACCGATCCTTCCCCCCTTTGTCCCATCACACAACGGCGATGCCCGCTGACGTGAATTACAGTGGCGCCGTGGGGTTCACCGACTACGGACCGGGCGATGTCGTGTATTTCCCGGCGGGCCCGTTCAGCGGCATCTGCGGGGTTGTCCGGGAGGTCGACGCACGACGCGCGGAGCTGAGAATCGAGTTCGGGGAGGGAACCGTCCATCGTGAGGGAAATGTCCTGCGCGAGCGCCGACACAAACTGACCGTCGGATTCGACGATGTCGAGCTGGTCTAGCTCCCTCCGACGCCGTTATGCGCGGTGGCTCGCGGCGCGTGAAGTGTTGCCCGGGTGGGCATTCGGTGTTCAGCGGGCGCGGGCGCTCCAGCGGCCGTCGTAGCGGACTTCGATCGGGTGGGCGAAGGCGGTGGAGACGTGGTCGGTGGTGATGACGTCGGTGGCGGGGCCCGCGGCGACGGTGTGGCCGTTGGCGATGAGGAGGGCGTGGGTGGTGGTGCTCGGGAGTTCCTCGAGGTGATGGGTGACCAGGATCGAGGCGACCTCGGGGTGGGTGCGATCGAGGGTGTCGATGGTGGTGAGGAGTTGCTCACGGGCGGCCAGGTCGAGGCCGGTCGACGGTTCGTCCAGGAGCAGGACATCGGGGTCGCTGATCAGGGCGCGGGCGATGAGGGTGCGGCCGCGTTCGCCCTGGGACAGGGTGGGCCAGATGTCGTCGGCCTTGCCGGACAGGCCGAGGGTGTCGATGATCGCGGCGGCACGGGCGAGGTCGTCGGAGGTCGGCGACCACCGCATCGGGGTATCGATGGTGCCGGTGACACCGGTGAGGACGACCTCGCGCACGGTGAGGGCATAGCGCAGCGGATGGCGCGGGTTGACGTGGCCGATCGAGCGTCGCAGCCGGGCCAGCTCCACCCGGCCGAACTGTTCGCCGAGCACCCGCACCGCGCCGGTGGTGGGGAAGGTGACCGCGCCGCAGAAGCCGAGCAGCGTGCTCTTGCCCGCACCGTTGGGGCCCAGCAGAGCCCAGTGCTCACCGGCCCGGACGGTCAGTGAGATCCCGTTGATGATCTTCTTGCCGTCGCGCCGGAAGGTCACGTCGTCGAGTTCGATCACGGGGGCGCCGGTCATGTGAAGGCCTCCTTCAGAGCGGACAGGTGGGTGCGGCTGAATTCCGCGGCGGCAGTGGGAGTTCGGTCGGCGATCGCCTGGGCGAGTTGTTCGTGCGCGCAGTGGTCGGCCTCCTCGGAGCGGACCGGGCGCAACTCGAGCATGTCGATCATGGCCAGGCGCAGCCGCGGCAGGAAGCTGTCGAACAGCTGGGTGAGCACATCGTTGTGCGCGGCCACGATGACCGCGCGATGAAAGGCCATATCGGCATCGACGTGCGCGGCGACGGTCTGGCCCTCGGCCCGACGACCGGCCAGTGCGCGCCGGATGGCCCGCAGATCGGCAGGCGTGCGCCGCTGTGCCGCGAGCGCGGCGGCCTCGGCCTCGATCGCGATGCGCGCCTCGATCACCGCGGCGATGGTGGCGCCACGCAGCACGACATCCCAGTCCTCGGACACGTCGAGCGCGGTGACGAAGACCCCGGCGCCCTGCCTGCTGTCGAGCACGCCTTTGCCCGCGAGCTCTCTGATCGCCTCGCGCAGCGTCGATCGGCCCACACCCAGCTGGGCGGCGAGCAGCGTCTCACCCGGTAGCCGATGACCCAGTGGCCACTCGCCCGCACGGATCCGAGTGAGCAGTAGTTCGGCCGCTTGCGCGGCCAGCGGCTGACGTCTTACCTGCGATACCACCGGCATACCTCTCTACTTGTCTGAGGAGTTGTGGTAGAAGTGTACCCATCATGACCTACACCGCGCTTCTTCTCGGCCGCCACGGCGGGGCCTGACCGACCGGCCGCCCCGCCGTGGGGCTCCGTCATGGCCGGTCGTCGTCGTCTCGTGGCCCGATGTGGGCCGGGAAGCAGAGCAAGTCATGATCGAATTCCCCACCCTGACCACTCCCTCGGGCGCTGTCGCCGACGGCGCGCCCGCGTGGAATCGGCAGCGCCACTCGGCAATGCCCTCGTCTCGATACCGTGATGTCCATCGGCGCGTGGATGTTCCTGTCGGACACCGCGACTGGCCGAACGCGCGGCTGACCGCCGCGCCGCTGTGGGTCCCCGTCGACCTGCGTGACGGCAATCAGGCGCTGGCCGAACCGATGGACCCGGCGCGCAAACGCCGGTTCTTCGAGCTCCTGATCGCCATGGGCTACAAGGAGATCGAGGTCGGCTACCCGTCCGCCTCACAGACCGACTTCGATTTCGTGCGCCTGCTGGCCGACACCTCGATCGCCCCGCCGGACGTAACCGTCGTCGTGTTCACCCCGGCGCGGCGCGACCTGATCGAACGGACCGTCGAGTCGGTGCGCGGTATCACCAACGAGGTGGTGATCCACCTGTACACCGCCACCGCGCCGGTCTGGCGGGAGGTGGTCCTCGGCAAGGATCGTGCGCAACTGCGCGAATTGATCGTCGCCGGTGCCCGCGATGTGCTGGAACTGGCGGGCGAGCTGCCCCACGCGCGCTTCCAGTTCTCGCCGGAGGTGTTCAACCTGACCGAACCGGATTTCGCCCTCGAGATCTGCGACGCGGTCACCGAACTGTGGCAGGCGAGCGCGCAGCGTCCGGTGACGCTGAATCTGCCTGCGACAGTGGAGGTCGCGACCCCGAACATATACGCCGACCAGATCGAATACATGCACCGCAACCTGGCTCGCCGCGACGGCGTGATCCTGTCGGTGCACCCGCACAACGACCGGGGGACCGGTATCGCCTGCGCCGAGCTGGCCGTGCTCGCGGGCGCGCAACGCGTGGAAGGCTGTGTCTTCGGCAACGGTGAACGCACCGGCAACGTCGACATCGCCACACTGGCCCTGAATCTGCACGCCCAGGGTGTCGACCCGATGATCGACTTCTCCGACATCGACGAGATCCGGCGCACCGTCGAACACTGCACCCGCCTGCCCGTGCACGAGAGGCATCCGTACGTCGGCGATCTCGTCCACACCGCCTTCTCCGGCACCCATCAGGACGCGATCCGCAAGGGCATGGCCGAACATCGCGAGCGGGCAGCGGCCGAGGGCATCGCCGAGCGCGAATCACCGTGGCGGGTACCGTATCTGCCGATCGACCCCGCCGACCTCGGCCGCTCCTACGACGCCGTGATCCGGGTCAACTCCCAGTCGGGCAAGGGCGGTATCGCCTACCTGCTGCACACCGAATACGGCCTGGACCTGCCACGTCGTCTGCAGATCGATCTCGCGAAGCGGGTGCAGGAACACACCGACGACACCGGCGCGGAGATCACCGCCAAGGATCTGTTCACACTGTTCGAGCAGACCTACACCGTCTCCGATCAGCGAATCACGCTGGTGGGATGGCAGATCGCCGCCGGCGCCACCGGGATCGTCCTCGACGCACACGGCACCGAACGGCATTCGGTGCACCGCGAGGTGGGCCCGATCGAGGCACTGACCGCCGCACTCGACGAGGCGGGCTGTCGCATCGAGATCCTCGGCCTGACCCAGCATTCGGTGGACGAGGGCGCCGCAGGCACCGCCGTGAGCTACGTCGAGTACCGGGTGGCAGACCGCACCGGATGGGCATTCGGCCGCGACACCTCGGTCGTCGCGGCCTCGCTGGAAGCGGTGATGAACGCCGTCAACGCGGCGGGATAGGTCGATCGGGGCGGTCGCCAGGTCGGCCGCCCCGCAGCACCGGGCGAGTCAGTCCGCGTCGCCCTCGCACCAGTCGTCGAACGCGTCGAACTCCGGCTCGTACTGGGGTGGGATCGAATCCTCGATGGCATTCTCGATCGGATCCCACCTCGCGTTGCACCATTCGGGGGCGGGTGGCCACGACTCGATGTACTCGACCAACGGCGACGAGGGCGGCTCGGTGTCCTCGGCCGCCGCGACACCTGCGGTGGCCAGGGTCAATGCCGCGGCGGCACCCGCGGTGGCGACGATCCGGCAAACGCTGTTCATGACATCCTCCTGTCCGCGCCGACATGCGATGTCCCGCAATCCTAGCTCCGCGACGCGGGCCTGATCAGGCCCCGCGCGCACGTCGGTGGGGCGTTGTGGTCAGCACCAACCGGTCACGTACATGAGGCCGAGGCTGGTGGTGCCGAGGATCAGGCCGAGGGTGCCACCGAGGATCAGGGGGCGGATGCCCGCGGTGCGCAGGCGGGCGATGCTCAGCGAGGTGCCGATGGCGGCGAGGACGGCGGCGATCAGCCAACCGCTGAGTGTGGCGAGCGGTGCGGTGAGCTCGGTGGGAACGATGCCGAGGCCCGCGATGACGGAGGCGGCCAGGAACAAGATCACGAACAGGGGGACGGCCCGGCGCAGGGAGGCCTGGGGGAGATCGGTGTCCTCGGCGATGTGGCGGCGGCCGACGTGCAGGCCGACGCAGAGCGGGATGATGGCGAGGCTGCGAACCATCTTCACGATCACGGCGAACTGTGCCGCGCCCGCGCCGAAGATGACGCCGGCGGCCAAGACGGACGACGTGTCGTTGATCGCGGTGCCCGCCCAGAGCCCGAACGCCTCCTGCGACAGGCCGAGCGCGCGGCCCAGCGGCGGATACACCAGCACGGCCGTGACATTGAAGATGAAGATGGTGCACAGGGCGTAGGCGACCCGTTGCTTGTCGGGCCGCAGGACCGCGGTGGCGGCGGCGATCGCGGACGCGCCACAGATCGTGGTGCCCACGGCGATGAGGGTCGCCGACTCCTTGTCCACCGCGAGCATCCGTCCCACGAAGAACGCCGCCACACCGCCGACGAGCAGCGTCCCGATCAGCACCACCGCCGTCTCGCGCCCAACGCTCATCACCGACCCGAGCGGCAGGCCGAGCCCCAGCAGAACGATCGCCAGCCCGAGCAAGCGCTGCCGGGCGACGTCGAGCCCCGGGCCGAACGTCTCGCCCGTCACATCCTTGCGCCGCAGCACGATCCCGGCGACGGCGCCCGCACCGAGCGCGAGCACCGGCGTGCCGATCATCGGCAGCGCCTTGCCGAACGGCGTGGCCACGGTGGCCAGGAGCGCGCTGAGGATCAGGCCGGGAGCGAGAGCGGGTACGCGGTTCACTCCTTCACCCTCGCGGTACGCAGGAGCCCGAGGTAGAGAGCGAATTCGCAGGTGGTCATAATTTCGGCTTATGGCCCTGCCGGCGGGGTGTGTGGTTTGCTGGAGACGTGCGGAAACGAACCCGGCTGACGATCGCCACCGGTGTCGGATTGATGCTGTGGGGCGAATGGGCGAATCGACGGGCCTCCCGTCGGGGCGTCGGAGCCCCACGCTCCGGGTCGGAGGCCGTCGTGGTCCTCGGGTATCGCAACACCGGTTCGCGCGCCAACGGCATGAACCGCTGGCGAGTGCGCGCCGGTCTACGATCCATCGATCCGCACGCGTCCGAGACTCGCCTCGTGCTGTGTGGAGGTGCCTGCGCGGGACCGGAGACCGAGGCGGCGCTGATGGGCCGCTACGCCGTGGAAACCCGCGGTTACGAGGGCGAACTCGTTCTGGAGGAGTCGAGCCGGTCCACCTGGGAGAACATCGCCTTCGCGATCCCGTACCTGAAGGACGTCGACCGGATCAAGATCGTCTCGCTGCCGACGCATGCCGAGACCGCCCGCGCCTATCTCGCCGAACAGAGCCCGGAACTGGCCGTTCGCCTGGTCCCCGGCCGGGAGTACCGGTTCGGCGAATGGATGCCGCTGAAACCGGTGTTCGCCCTCTACGGTGTGGCGAAGAAGCTGCGAGGCCGATTCGGTCCCGATCACGGCGGCTACGGTGCCTGATGTGGTGTCGCACCACCCGTCACCCATAATCGGGCCATGACCCTGCCACCCGGAACCCCCGACCTGGAGGTCCTCGATCTCCTGGTGTCGGTGGCGGAGCTGGGTAGTCTCGGCGCCGCCGCCCGCAGGCACGGGATCAGCCAGCCGGCCGCGAGTATGCGGATCAGCGCACTGGAACGCCGCCTGCACGTGAAGCTACTCGACCGCGCGCCGACCGGGTCCGAACTCACCGACGCCGGTCGCGCCGTCGTCGCCCACGCGCGTACCGTCCTGGCCGCCGTCGCAGACCTCGTCGACGATGTCGCCCGCCTGCGCGCCGCGCAAGCTCCGCGCCTGCGCATCGCCGCCTCCAAAACCATTGCCGACCACCGCATTCCGCACTGGCTGGCCGCACTGCGCGCCGATCACCCCGAGGTCGTGATCTCCCTCGAGGTCGAGAACTCCACCCAGGTCGCGGGCCTCGTGCGGGACGGCACCGCCGATCTGGGCTTCGTGGAAGGCCCGCACCCACCGGCCGGACTCGGCAGCCGCGTGCTGGGCGCCGACGACCTCGTCGTAGTCGTGGCGCCGAATCATCCATGGGCACAACGGAAGACCCCGGTCACGCTGACGGAGCTGGCAGGCACCGCCCTGCTGTGGCGCGAACCGGGTTCGGGTACCCGCGACACCGTGTGGGACCTGCTCGCCACCGCGGCCCCACCCATGGGCCCGGCGGCCGAACTCGGGTCTACCGCCGCGATCGTGGCCGCCGCCCGAACCGGGATGGCACCCGCTGTCCTGAGTCGATTGATCGCCGCACCCGACCTCGTCACCGGCACCCTCGTGGAAGTCCCCTCGGCCGAGGCCGCCCGGCTGACCCGCAAATTCCGGGCCATCTGGCGCCGCAACACCCCGCCGACCGGGCCGGGCGAACTGCTCGTGGAGCGCGCCGCGCTGCTCGAGAACGCGCGCGGTTGAGCGTCACCGGTCCTATCCCAGCGCCTCGAGCACGGCAACGGCCTTCGCCGCGCCGCCGTATTCGCTGATGCTGACGGCCAACTGTTCGGCGGACGAGGCGAAGCTGCGCTCGCCGAGGATCTGTGCGGCGGTCTGTGCGATCACCTCGCTGCTCGTGTCGGGCATCAGCATCAGGCCCGCGCCGAGGGTTCGGACCTGCTCTGCGTTGAAGAACTGATCGCGGCCCATCGGGGTGCACAGCAGCGGCACGCCACGACCGAGCGCGGCCATGGTCGTTCCGAGCCCGGCGTGGGTGATCACCAGTGATGCCGAAGGGAGGATGTCGGCGTGTGGCGCGTACCGCACGACCTGGGTATCCACCCCCGCACGCACGGTCGCCGGGTCGATCGCCGCCCCGGTCGTGACAATGGCGCGCACCGGCATCCGCGCGACCGCATCGACACAGCGCTGCAACAGATCGGCCTGACCTTGCTCGCTCGTGCTCAGCGCCACCAGAACCAGTGGCTTCGCACCGTCACCGACATCGACCTCGTCGATCTCGCGCGACAACGCGGGCGCGTCGAGCACCGGTCCGACGCGGACCACGTTGGCTGCGTCCGCGACATCGGGCTCGAACTCCTCGGGCACCGCGACGAGCGCCCGCGCGCACGCGTCGTGGATCTCGGCGAGACTCTCGATCGCGGGCAGGCCCAGCTCCGCGCGTGCCGCGTTCGCGATCGCGATACCCGGGGTGAACATCTCGACCAATGGTCCGCCCCGAAAGATGCTGTACGCCGTGTGGAACAGGGTCGCGGTCGGAGTGCCCGAGGCCAGTGCGACGTCGATAGCGGTGAAGAGCAGACAATCGACGATCACCACATCAGCGGGCTCGCGGTCCAGCTCCTGTGCGAGGTCCCGCGCGATCGCGGAACTGAAGCACAGCTCCTCGATCATGAGCTTCACTTCGGCCTCGAAGTCGTCCGGGGTGTCCATCGCGTCCCAGCCCTCGCTCTGGGTCAAGGTGACGAAGCGGGCGCCGACATCGGCGCATCGTCGAGTGATCGTCTCGTGTCCGAGTATTCGGACGTCGTGGCCGCGATCGACCAGCGCGCGTGCGATGCCGAGCGTCGGGACGAGGTTTCCCGCACCGTCCCAGGTGGTGATCAGGTAGCGAGCCATGACGTTCCTCCTCGAGGATTGCTTGACAGCTTGTAAAGTACGGTAAGGTTGACAGCGTGTCAAGTGGCGGACGGCCCCAAACCCGGACTCAGATCCTCGAGTCGGCGCGCGCGATGTTCGAGGAACACGGCTATCACGGCGCCGGCCTCGGAGCTGTCGCGAAAGAGGCCGGGGTCTCGCGCCAGGCGATCTACCTGCATTTTCCGTCGAAGATCGAGCTGTTGACGGCCCTGCATCTGCATATCTACGCCACCGATGTCGTTCCGGTTCTCGAGCGGCATCCGGTCACGGACACGATGACCGCGTGGGAGGCGCTCGACGCGACAATCGCCGCCGATGTCGAGGTCGCGTCCAGGGTGTGGCGGATTCACGAGGCGCTGGTGGTGGCTCGGCGCCAGCATCCCGAAGTCGAGGAGACATTGCGGGTACGCGAGGCGGATCGCTACGGTGAGCTGCTAGAACTCGGGCGGCGACTCGAGCGAGAGGGCGCACTGCCGCCGCGGATCGACGTCGATGCGGTGGCCGACATGCTGTGGGGCCTGGTCAACACCGGGACCTACGGCAATCTGGTCAACGAACGAGGTTGGTCGCTCGACCGGTACAGGTGCTGGGTACGCGACACGATCCACCTCCATCTCGGCGCGAAGTGATCGCGCAGGGGGCGGTCCGGCCACCGCGGTGGTGGTGGGATTCGTAGTGATGCCGGAATCATCGCAGGTCACGGCCCTCGTCGACGGTCAGGAACTGGCGTAACCATCCGGTAATTGCCCGAAACGTCCGTCGTAACGCGGCGTTCGCAGCATTTGCCGCATGACAGCCACTCCAACCTCCTCGGCGAGGCCACGGCCTCCCGATCCGGGTTCGGGCAGACGCAGCGCACCGGCCCGGCGCATCCGCGACATCCTGCGCGCACGTATCCGCAGCGGCGTCTACGGCACCCGCGCACTGCCCGCCGAAGCCCAGCTCGCCGCCGACTTCGCCACCAGCCGCAATATCGTGCGCGACGCGCTCACCCTGCTCCGCGACGAAGGCCTGATCGACCGCGTTCCCGGTGCGGGCACCTTCGTCGTCGCCGACAAGGCGGTGCAGGGCCTCGACCGCCTGCGTGGCCTCGCCGAAACCTTCGAGACCAGCAGCGACCGGGTGGTGAACCAGGTCCTGCTCGCCGAGGTCGTGCCCGCCACACCGTTGATCGCCGAACGGCTCGAGCTCCAGCCCGGCGACCCGGTCGTCGCCCTGGAACGGGTGCGCTACCTCGACGGGGCACCGCTCTCGCTCGACGCCAGCTACCTCACCGCCGACGTCGGCATCCCGCTCCTGGACAAAGACCTCACCGGCTGCGATGTGTTCGGCCTGCTCGAAGCCGAACTCGGCCTGCCACTGGGCTCAGCCGCGGTCGCGATCGAGGCGGTCGCCGCCGATCCCACCGTCGCCGGACTGTTGCAGGTCCGTGCGGGATCTCCGCTGCTGTTCCTGGAACGGCTCACCTACACCGACTCCGGTCGACCCGTCGATCTCGAATACATCCGCTATCGCGGCGACCGGTTCTCCCTGTCCGGGCGGCTCGACCGCGTCCCGGTGACCCCGCGGCGCACCCGCGACAACCACGAAAGGGGTTGATCCCCATGCAGATTCCACCGCTGACCGACCGGCGAGAACTGGTCTGCGACGTCCTGATCGTCGGTGGCGGCACCGCGGGCACCATGGCCGCGCTCACCGCCGCCCGCCACGGCGCCCGCGTGCTGCTGCTCGAGAAAGCCCACGTCCGGCACTCCGGCGCACTCGCCATGGGCATGGACGGCGTGAACAACGCCGTGGTCCCGGGCAAGGCGAGCCCGGAGGACTACGTCGCCGACATCACCGTCGCCAACGACGGCATCGTCAACCAGCGCACCGTCTACGAAACCGCCACCCGGGGTTTCGAGATGGTCCAGCGCCTCGAGGGCTACGGCGTCAAATTCGAGAAGGACGAGCACGGCGAATACGCGGTCCGCAAGGTGCACCGCTCCGGCTCCTACGTCCTGCCGATGCCCGAGGGGCGCGACGTGAAGAAGGTGCTCTACCGCACCCTGCGCGCCCGCGACGTCCGATCCAAGGTGACCATCAGCAACCGGGTGATGCCGGTGCGGGTGCTCACCGTCGACGGTCGGGCGGTCGGCGCGGTCGGATTCGACACGCGCACCGGCGAATTCGTCACCATCTCGGCTGGCGCGGTGATCCTGGCAGCGGGAGCGTGTGGCCGGCTCGGACTGCCCGCGTCGGGCTATCTCTACGGCACCTACGAGAACCCCACCAACGCCGGTGACGGCTACGCCATGGCCTATCACGCCGGCGCGGAGCTCTCGGGTATCGAGTGTTTCCAGATCAACCCGCTGATCAAGGACTACAACGGTCCTGCTTGCGCGTACGTGGCGAATCCGTTCGGCGGCTATCAGGTCAACTCCGAAGGCAATCGCTTCGTCGACTGCGATTACTGGTCCGGTCAGATGATGGCCGAGGTCAAACGCGAACTCGACAGCGCCCGCGGCCCGATCTACCTGAAACTGAGCCACCTGCCCGATGCCACGATCCGCGAGATCGAAGGCATCCTGCACACCACCGAACGCCCCACCCGCGGCACCTTCCACGAAGGCCGCGGCACCGACTACCGCACCAGCGATATCGAGATGCACATCTCCGAGATCGGTTTGTGCAGTGGGCATTCCGCGTCGGGAGTCTGGGTCGACGAACACGCCGCCACCACCGTGCCCGGCCTCTACGCGGCGGGCGATATGGCGCTGGTGCCGCACAACTACATGATCGGCGCCTTCGTCTACGGCGACATCGCCGGTGAGCACGCGAGCGAATTCGCCCGTGGCGCGGCACATCCAGCGCTGCCCGCCGATCAGATCGAGGCCGCTCACGAGCTCATCTACCGCCCGCTGCGCAACCCGGACGGCCCACCCCAAACCCAGGTCGAGTACAAACTGCGTCGCTTCGTCAACGACTACCTCCAGCCGCCCAAGGCGCAGTCGTATCTGACGCTGGGTGTCGAGGCGTTCGAACGGATGAACACCGACATCGCCGCGATGGGCGGCCAGACGCCGCATGAACTGATGCGCTGCGCCGAGGTGACCTTCATTCGCGACTGCGCCGAAATGGCGGCCCGGGCCTCGCTGCGACGCACCGAAAGCCGTTGGGGGCTCTACCATCAGCGTGCCGACTGGCCCGGACGCAACGATGCCGAATGGTTCTGTCATTTGAACCTGTATCGCGGCGCCACCGGGGCGATGGAGTTCCGCACCAGGCCGGTCGCCCCCTACATCGTGCGGGTGCCGGGCTTCGTCCGTCCCGACGGCGTCGCCGATGTCTCCGCGCCCGAACTCGTCGGCGCTTGGGGTGCGCGATGAGCACACCCGTGCCGTGCCCGCGCAATGTCGGCGACCTCGACGTGCGGGGTGTCCGATGAGCGCCCGCCTGCTGGCCCTGCTCGAACTGGCCGACGAGTGCCCCGAGCTCGACGAACTCACCCCGTTCATCACCGACCCCGACCCGGAGGTGCGCCGTACGGCACTGTCGGTGCTCAGCGAGACCACCGACGCCTGGGCCGAGGCCGCTCCGATCTTCGCCACCGCACTGGCCGATGTCGATGTCGACGTGCGGCACGCCGCCATCGGCTTGCTCACCGAACTCCTCGAGGTCATCGTGCCCGGTCCGGAATTCGATGCGGCGCTGCGCCAATGTGTCACCGCAGCGGAGCCTGCGGTGCGCTCGGCCGCGATCGAGGCGCTGTGGCGGCACCGCAGGACCGATGCGGCGGAGCTGGTGGGGTGGCTCGCCGATCCGAACGCGGCGGTTCGTCGCACCGTCGTGGGCGGGCTCACCTCTGTCGACGCTCTCGACGAACTGAGCCTCGGCGCCGCTGACGAAGACGAGGACGTGCGCATCGCAGTGGCGAAAGGGGTTGCGGCGATCGGTGATCCACGCGGCGCGGTGACCCTGCTCGTCCTCGCCGCCGACCCCCGGCCGCTTGTCCGGGCCGCCGCGCTGTCGAGTCTGGCCGGGACCGGCTGCGACGAACACGCTGCCGCGGCGGCCGCCGCATCGATGACCGACCCGGCCTGGCAGGTCCGGCAGGCGGCGGCCATCGCCCTGGCCGCCGCCGACCCCGAACTCGCCGCGGCACCGCTGCTGTCGGCGGTCTCCGATCCCAACCTCGACGTCCGCAAGGCGGCGGTGCGCGCACTGGCCGAGCGGATCGCCGAACGACGCGACATCACCACGGCGCTGCAGGCCGCGCTCGACGACCCGGACGCCGATGTCCGCGCCTTCGCCCGCATCGGCATCGCCAACTCTGGAAAGGAACTCTGATGGCCCAGGTCAATGCCCGTCTCGACGTCCCCGTCTCGGTCGACGAAGCGAAATGTATCGACGGCTGCACCCTCTGCGTGGACATGTGCCCACTCGATTCCCTTGCCATCCACCCGGATTCGGGCAAGGCCTACATGCACGTCGACGAATGCTGGTACTGCGGGCCGTGTGCCGCGCGGTGCCCGGTCGGCGCCGTCACCGTGAACATCCCGTTTCTGTTGCGTTGAGAGAGCCGACCATGAGCACCCGAATCCCCGCGCTGCTGCTCGGCATCGCCGCGGTGGCCGCACTGGCCACCGGCTGCGGGAGCGCCGACGACGCCAAGACCGTCACCGTGAACATCGGTTACCAGTCCAAGACGATCAACACCGTCACCGCGGGCACACTGCTGCGTGATCGCGGCACTTTCGAGGCCGAACTCGCCGAACTCGGCAAGACGACAGGGCTCACCTACAAGGTGGAGTGGAAGGACTTCGCCGCGGGCCCACCGCTGACCGCGCAGATGTTGGCGGGCCAGGTCGACATCGGGTCGATGGGAGACGCGCCGATCCTGGTCAACGGCTCCAAGACTCGCGACCACGCCGACGTGAAGTCCGAACTGATCGCCGTCACCGGATACAACCTGCGCGGTTCGCTGAATCAAATTGTGGTGCCGACGGATTCGAAGGCGGCCACGATCACCGACCTGCGTGGTGAGATCGTCTCGACCAGCGTGGGGTCGGCCGCGCACGGCATGCTCGCCGCCGGGCTCTCGGCCGCCGGGATGACTCTCGACGATGTGAAGCTGCTCGGTCAGGATCCGGCCGTCGGCGCCTCGGCGCTGCAAGGGGATCAGGTGGCCGCGCTGGCCCAATTCGTGCCGTGGCCACAGAAACTCGTCTACGACGGCAAAGCCAAGCTGCTCTATGACGGTGGCAGCGCCGGCATACCGACCTTCCACGCCGTGGTCGCGAGCGAGCGCTTCGGTACCGGCAACCCCGATATCGTCACCGCGTTCCTCACCGCGGTGCGCAAGACCACCGACTACCTCAACCAGAACCCCTTGGCGGCCGCACAGCGCGTCGCCGAGATCACCGGGCTGCCCGCCGAGGTCGTGTATCTCTACAACGGCCCGAACGGCCTGGTGAGCTTCGATCCGACGATCAAACCCCAACAGGTGGACGCGCTGGGCACACTGTTGCCGTTCCTGAAAAGCCTCGGCGCGCTGTCGGATCTGAATCTCGGCGAATTCGTCGACGACCGCTATCTGCGCACCGTCTACGGGCCCGACTACGACACCGCCCGCGCGTCGGTGGCGGCTCCCGCGCCACTGACCGGCACCGATGCCGCGTGTGGGGGAGCGGTGGACGGCCGTCCCACCGCCTCGGAGGTGTGGTTCGCCGACGCCACGACCACCACCGTCGCCAAGACCCCGACCTGTCTGCTGCGACAGATCGCGGCCACCGGCAGCACCGCCCGCGCCGCCTACGTCCCCGACCACAGCACCGGCACCCGGCTCTTCGCCGCGACCGCGACCTGGGTCAGCGACCCTACCGCGGGGCCGGACGATCGGCTGCTGCCCTTCGCGACCGGTGCCGCCGCACAGCAGTACGCCGCCGCCCATCCGGGCGTCACGGTGATCGACTACCAGGCAGCACTGAAGGCCCGCTAGATCCGTCACGTGAGACCAGGAGGCTCACCATGACCGTTTCCGCCGAACCCCGCACCGCGCCCGTCGCGAAGCCCGACATCGCCACCGCACCACCGAGTGCACCCACCCGATTCATCGTTCCCCGCAAAGCACGCAAGGCCGTACTGACCGCCGTGCCACTGGCCGCGTTGCTCCTGGCCTGGTACCTGCTCACCACCAATCAGGTGGTGTTCTGGCTGCGTTTCGACAAGATCCCCACGCCCGCACAAGTATTCGACTCCTTCCGTACGCAGCTCGGTGCGGCCACCTACTACCGCGACATCTTCTCCAGCACCCGCCGCATCCTGATCGGCTTCGGCCTCGCCACGGTGTCGGGCGTGCTGATCGGCATGGCGGTCGGTCGCTCGGCCGTGGTCAGCGCACTCGTGCGGCCGGTACTCGAGGTGTTCCGGCCGATCCCCGCGATCGCGCTGGTGCCCCTGGCCATCCTGCTGTTCCCGACCGGCGAACAGGGCATCGTGTTCATCACCTTCTTCGCCGCGTTCTTCCCGGTCGCGGTGAGCACCATCCACGCCATGCACGCGCTGCCGAAAGTCTGGGAGGAAGCGGCGCACACCCTCGGCGCGCGTCGACGCGACATCCTGTTCCAGATCGCCCTGCCCGGTGCGCTACCCGGCATCTTCTCGGGCCTGTCGGTGGCGATGGGCGTGGCCTGGATCTGTGTGATCAGCGCGGAGATGATCTCGGGTCAGTTCGGCATCGGGTACTTCACCTGGCAGTCCTACGGGCTCCTGGACTATCCGGGGGTGATCGTCGGGATGCTCACCATCGGGCTGCTCGGCTGGTTCACCGCCTGGCTGGTCGAACTGGCGGGGCGCCGGGTGAACCGGTGGCTGCCCAGGGCGCAGCGATGAGCGCCGGCGCCGCGGTGCGGCTGCACGGACTGCGCATCGCCTACGGTGAAAGTCTCGCCGCCGAAGTAGATCTCGATGTCGACGCCGGCCAGATCGTGGTCCTGCTTGGGCCGTCGGGCTGTGGCAAATCCACGGTGCTGCGGGCGATGGCCGGATTGCTGCCGCCGATCGGCGGCACGGTCACCGTCGACGGTGGGCCCAGCGCCCAGCACTGTTCGATGGTGTTCCAGGAGGACGCGCTGCTGCCGTGGCGCACGGCCCGGCGCAATGTCGAATTCGCGCTGAAACTGCGTGGAGTGTCACGGCGTAACCGGCGCGTCGAAGCCCAGGAACTGCTGAACCTGGTGGGGCTCACCGACTTCGGTGACCATCTGCCCGGTGCGCTGTCGGGCGGTATGCGTCAGCGGGTACAGCTGGCGCGGACATTGGCCGCGCAGCCACGCGTGCTGCTGATGGACGAACCGTTCGGCGCTCTCGACGCCCAGACCCGCGCCGATATGCAGCGCCTGCTCATCTCGGTGTGGCAACAGCGCCGGACCACGGTGCTGTTCGTGACCCACGACGTCGACGAGGCGCTGTTGCTGGCCGATCGGATCGTGCTGCTCACCCCGCGCCCCGCCCGCATCCAGCGCGTCATCGAGATCGCCGCACCTCGCGCACCCGGCGCGCGTTTCGAACCCGAATTCGCGCGGCTGCGTTACGAAATCCTCGCCGCCCTCGGCGAGCCCAGCGAGAAGGAACTACAGCCATGACCTTCGTCATCGGAGCCGCCTGCGTGGACGTCATGGATCGCGCCTGCGTGGAGGAATGCCCCGTCGACTGCATCTACACCGGCGACCGGATGGCCTACATCCACCCGACCGAGTGCGTGGATTGCGGTGCGTGCGAACCGGTCTGCCCCGTCGAGGCGATCTACCTCGACGATGACATTCCAGTCGGCCAGCAAGACTTCGTCGCCACGAACGCGGCCTTCTTCGAGACGCCGCTGCCCGGCCGCGACACCGCGCTCGGCTCGCCGGGCGGCGCGGGCGCGGTGGGTGAGCTCGGCGTGGACACGCCGTTCGTCGCGGGCTACGAGAAATGAGAACTCCACTGCGGGTGGCGATCATCGGCGCCGGGCCCGCCGGCATCTATGCCGCCGACGCGTTGATGAAATCCGATGCCGGTGAACACAGGGGAGTGAGCATCGACCTCTACGAGCGCATGCCCGCGCCCTTCGGCCTGATCCGCTACGGCGTCGCCCCCGACCACCCCCGCATCAAGGGCATCATCACCGCCCTGCACAAGGTCCTCGACAAAGACCAGGTCCGCCTGCTCGGCAACATCGACTACGGCACCGACATCACCCTCGACGACCTGCGCCAGTTCTACGACGCGGTCATCTTCTCCACCGGCGCCAACGCCGACCGCGCCCTGGCCATCCCCGGCATCGACCTCGACGGCTCCTACGGCGCCGCCGACTTCGTGTCCTGGTACGACGGCCACCCCGACGTCCCCCGCTCCTGGCCCCTCGAGGCCGAGAAGGTCGCCGTCCTCGGTGTCGGCAACGTCGCCCTCGACGTCGCGCGCGTACTCGCCAAGACCGGTGACGAACTGCTGCCGACCGAGATCCCGCCGAACGTCTACGAAGGCCTCAAGGCCAACAAGGCCCTCGAGGTCCACGTGTTCGGTCGTCGTGGCCCCGCGCAGGCCAAGTTCACGCCCCTCGAGCTGCGCGAACTGGATCACTCGCCGACGATCGAGGTCATCGTCAACCCCGAGGACATCGACTACGACGAGGGCTCCGAAGCCGCGCGCCGTAACTCCAAGCAGGTCGACATGGTCGCCAACACCTTGGAGCAGTGGGCCATCCGCGATCACGGTGACCGCCCGCACAAGCTGTTCCTGCACTTCTTCGAATCGCCCTCGGAGATCCTCGGTGCCGACGGCAAGGTCGTCGGCCTGAAGACCGAACGCACCCAGCTCGACGGCACCGGCAACGTCAAGGGCACCGGCGAATTTCGGGTGTGGGAGGTGCAGGCGGTCTATCGGGCGGTCGGCTATCGCTCCGAAGATGTCGCCGACATCCCGTTCGACGGCCGCACCGGCACCATCCCCAACGAAGCGGGGCGCGTGCTGATCGACCCGAACGCGCGCGAGGGGGCGCGATACCTCGACGGGGTGTATGTCACCGGCTGGATCAAACGCGGCCCCGTCGGCCTGATCGGCCACACCAAAGGCGACGCCGCCGAAACCGTTGCCTGCCTGCTGGCCGATCAGGCCCGGCTGACGCCGGCGCCGCGACCACACCCCGATGCCGTGACCGAACATCTCACCGCCGCGGGCATTGCCTTCACCACGTGGGAAGGCTGGTACCGACTGGACGCCCACGAACGCGCGCTGGGCGAAGCCGAAGGGCGCGAGCGGATCAAGGTCGTCGAACGCGCGGACATGCTGCACGCCGGCCTGGCCCAGTGAGGAGGAGCCCATGACATCACCGACCGAACCCCAGATCAGGACCGCGCTCGCCCGCGTCGACGACCCCGAGATCGGCCGTCCCATCACCGAATTGAACATGGTCGAGACCCTCGACATCGACGGAGAAGGTCGTGTCGCGGTAGGCATCCTGCTCACCGTCGCAGGATGCCCTCTTCGGGCGAAGATCAGTGACGACATCCGCGCCGCCGTCACCGCGGTGCCCGGCGTCGCCGGTGTCGAGATCGACTTTGGGGTGATGAGCGAGGAGCAGCGCCGTAGCCTGAGAATCCAGCTCCGGGGACCCGAATCCGAGAGTGTCTCCGCTCTCGTACAACCGGATTCACCCACCCGCGTGTACTGCGTGGTCTCGGGCAAAGGCGGTGTCGGGAAGTCGAGTGTGACCGTCAATCTGGCGGTCGCGCTGGCTCGACGCGGACTACGCGTCGGTCTCATGGACGCCGATGTCCACGGTCACTCGGTACCCGCGATGCTCGGCATCACCACCGCGCCCACCCTGGTCGAATCAATGATCATGTCGCCCACCGCATTCGGCGTACGCGTCGTGTCGATCGGGATGTTCGTCGACGACAACGCCCCCGTCGTCTGGCGCGGGCCGATGCTGCACCGCGCGTTGCAGCAGTTCGTCAGCGACGTGTACTGGGGCGAGCTGGATATTCTGCTGATCGACATGCCACCGGGCACCGGCGATGTCGCCATCTCCCTGGCCCAGTTGCTGCCCACCGCGCAGCTGCTGGTCGTCACCACGCCCCAACGCACCGCGGCTCGCATCGCCGAACGCGCGGGCGCCGTGGCCGCGCAGACCGGTCAGCGGGTGGCGGGCATCATCGAGAACATGTCCTGGTACGACAGTCCCGACGGCACCCGGCAGACCCTCTTCGGCGCGGGCGGCGCCACCGCGGTGAGCCGTGCGCTGAGCGGCCTGCTCGGCACCTATTGCCCGGTCATCGGCCGGATCCCGTTCGATCCGGTGGTCTGCGCGGCCGGCGATCAGGGCGCTCCGTTCGTCGACACCGATCCCCACTGCGCACCCGCCCTGGCGATCGGCGAGATCGCGGCGACCATCGCGCCGATCGTGCGCCGCCCGCTGTCTGTGACCCCGGTCAGCCCGGTGCCTGCCTGAGATCGAGGCGAAATAGTGCGTGAGCGGAGCTGACGGCTCTAGTCTGTTAGCGCTACGCACTGTGGAGGTTGGATCACATGACGGTCGAGATCGTGACCGAACCGGCGCCCGAGAACCTGTGGACCGGATCGGGCCGGGCGACCGGGACACCGCCGACGTCGATGATCGAGCGGATGACGCTCATCCTGGACGCGTTCGACGCCGCCACACCCACGCTGACGCTGCTCGGGCTCGCCGAACGCACCGGGCTGCCGCGCTCGACCGTGCATCGCATCCTCGACCAGATGATCCGGCTGCGCTGGCTCGCGCACACTCCGGGCGGCTACCGGCTGGGGTTGCGGGTGCTCGAACTCGGCGGGCTCGCGGCCGAGCAGAACGAACTGCGCGAGGTGGTGGGGCCACTGCTCTACGAACTGAGTCAGCGCACGGGGCTGGTGGGACACCTCGCGGTGCTGGACGGGCGTGAGGTGCTGTTCCTGGATCGTTCGGGGGGCCGCGGACGGGTGGTCATCCCGACCCGTGTCGGCGGCAGGCTGCCCGCGCACTCCACGGCGGTGGGCAAGGCGCTACTGGCCACGCTGGAGCCCGGCATCGCCGAGGCCGCGCTGCGGGGCAATGCCGTGGCACGGACCGCGCGCACGATCGTCGACCGGGCCGAACTGCACCGCGAACTCGCCCGCATCCGCAACCGTCAGGGCGTGGCCGTGGACACCGAGGAGTCGCTGCCGGGCGTCGGTTGCGTGGCAGTGCCGATCCGCGGCCGCGGTGTCGCGGTGGCCGCGATCTCGTTGTCGGGCACGGTCAATGGTGAGCGCACCGCGCTCGACACCGCGCGGCTGGCTCGGGCGCTGGCCGAGGTGGCCAAGGAAGCGTCACGCACCCTGGCCCCCCGGCACCCGCACTAGGCTGTGCGTCGCGCGATCGCTCGACCGGCCGCCCGACCGGAGAAGATGCACCCGCCCAGGAACGTGCCCTCCAGCGCGTTGTAACCGTGCACGCCGCCACCGCCGAACCCGGCGACCTCACCGGCCGCGTACAAGCCGGGGAACACCGAGCCGTCCGGGCGCAGCACCTGCGAATCGAGGTCGGTCTGCAGCCCGCCGAGGGTCTTGCGGGTCAGCACATTGAGGCGCACCGCGATGAGCGGGCCGTGGGCAGGGTCGAGGATGCGGTGCGGCTTGGCGACGCGGAGCTTGTCGCCGAGGAACTTGCGGGCGCTGTTGGTCGCGGTCACCTGCGCGTCCTTGGAGAAGGAGTTGGCGACCTCGCGATCACGGCCCACGATCTGGTGCTCGAGGGCGGCCACGTCCAACTTCGGGCCGCGGGAGATGTCGTTCATGCCGTCGACGAGTTCGGCCAGGGACTCGGCGACCACGAAGTCCACGCCGTGCTGCTTGAACGCCTCCACCGGGCCCGGCGCGCCCTTGGCGAGCCTGCTGCGCACGGTGAACTTCAAGTCCTTGCCGGTGATGTCGGGGTTCTGTTCCGAACCCGACAGCGCGAACTCCTTCTCGATGATCGACTGGTTCAGGACGAACCACGAGTAGTCGTAGCCCGTCGACAGGATCTGGCGCATGGTCTCGTTGGTGTCGAAACCGGGGAAACACGGTGCGGGCATGCGGTTTCCGTTCGCGTCGAACCACAGCGACGACGGTCCGGGGATGATGCGGATGGCGTGATCGGGCCAGATCGGATCCCAGTTGTGGATGCCCTCGGTGTAGTGCCACATCCGATCGCGGTTGACCAGCGCCGCCCCGGCTTCCTCGGAGATCCCGAGCATCCGGCCGTCGACATAAGCGGGCACACCGGAGATCATGTGCTCCGGGCACGGGCCGAGCCGTTCGGTGGGCCAGTTGCGGCGGATGAGGTCGTGGGCGTGCCCGATGCCACCCGAACTCACGAGAACCGCGGGGACTCGGAAGGTGAACTCGCCCACCACTTCCCGGTTCGAGGCCTGACCGCGGTCGGTGTCGGAGGGGGCGAGAACGCTGCCGCGCACGCCGGTCACGGCGCCGTCTTCGACGATCAGCTCGTCGACGCGGTGCCGGAAGGCGAAGCGGACCAACCCTTTCGCCTCACCGGCCAGCACCGGCTCGCGGAACACCCGCAGTACCTCGGGCCCGGTGCCCCAGGTGAGGTGGAACCGCGGCACCGAGTTGCCGTGCCCGCCTGCCAGGCCACCGCCCCGCTCGGCCCAGCCGACCAGCGGGGTGAAACGCAGACCCAGGGCGTGCAGGTAGTCCCGCTTCTCGTCGGTGGCGAATCGCACGTAGGCCTTCGCCCACTCGCGGCCCATCCGGTCCTCGTCGTCGCGGTCGAAACCGGCCGATCCCAGCCAATCCTGCAGTGCCAGTTCGTAGGAGTCCTTGATGCCCATCCTGCGCTGCTCTGGGCTGTCGACGACGAACAGCCCACCCAGCGACCAGAACGCCTGCCCGCCGAGGTTGGCGCGATTCTCCTGATCGAGCACCAGGACCTTGCGTCCGCCGAGCACCAGCTCGTGCGCGGCCACCAGGCCCGCCAGTCCGGCGCCGACGACAATCGCGTCGGGTGTGAAATCTTCGGTGGGCTCAGGCGCTGTGCTCGACATGTCTGGAACGTAGCATTGGTTCGTCGGCAGGCGGGGGCAAGTCCTGGAAAACACCCTGACCTGCGACATTTCATTCTATGAAAGGCTCGACACGCTCATGAACGTCCGAATCCGTACCGGCGCCGCCGTCCTCACACTCGCCGTCGTGGCCGGCCTCGGCGCCACCTCGTGCTCGAAGTCGCGCTGGTGTGAACGCGATCAGGGCGACGTTCTCGTCGCGGACTCCTACTGCGAGCGTGGTGTCGCGGGCTACGAGTGGGAGCCCGATCACGACAAGCCCAAGTACAAGAAGAAGCCCAAGAAGCACTGACGTAGCGCAGCGGCGTTGTGCCGCAGGCGATCCGAGATGTAACCGTGGCGCAGCCGATGCCGAGTTCGCGCCATGAAGATGCAGGTCAGCGGGTATTCCACCACTGAGCACACCGAATGCTGTTGGGCAGGAGGTGAATCGCTCTTTCTCTATTTCTCACAACGGCGTGAGTGGGTGGGCACGATGACCTATCGGAAGGCAATTCGTATCGTCGCAAGGCAAACAGCGCGAGCGCTGTCGGTGTTGCTACTGGCCGCGGGAATCGGGACAGCGATGTCCCCGGGATTGACAGCGTGGGCGCAGAATTGCGCCACCCTCGACGTCGTGATCGCCCGCGGCACAGTAGAACCCGGCTATCTGGGAGCCGCGATCGGCGACCCGCTCTACGCGGTACTGAGCGCGCAACTACCGGTGGACACCACCGCCCATCGCGTGGACTACCCAGCCGATCTGCTGGTGCCGACCTCGATGCCCGACGGTACCCGGGCCATGACCGGCCACCTGATCGACCAGGCCGCCGCCTGCCCGGACCAGCGTTTCGTTCTGGTCGGCTACTCACAGGGCGCGGTGGTCACCCACGGTGTCCTCGGCTCCGCCCCGCTGCCCGGCGCGTGGGTATTGCCCCCCGAGCTGTCTTCGCGCGTCGTCGCGGTGCTGCTGTTCGGTGACCCGCTGCGATTGATCGGCGGCACAGTGCCGCCGATGTATGCCGATCGCACCGCGAACTATTGCGCCGCAGGCGATCCGGTGTGCGCGGGCGGGGTGTTCCCGGCCGCGCACGGCAGCTACGGATGGGCGTTCGCGGCCGCGGCCGGACAGGTGAGCGCCCGGTTGTGACCCCCGCTCAGAGGGCGGGCATCACCCCCGACAGGACAGCGCCGACCTGCGCTACCGCGCGGTCGACGCTGCCTGTCGGCTGGAACAGATGACTCAGCGTCAGCCGGACCATGATCTCGACGACCGAGGTCAGCTCGTCATCGGTGAGGGACGCGAATTCGTACTGCTCGCGGACGGTGGCGCTGAGGGCGACCACGGCCCGCCCGAGCACCGGCTCCGGGTCGCTCACCAGGGCGGGCAGCAAAGCGGTATCGCCGTCCTGGCGAGCTGAGAGCACCGCCTTGATCAGGGTGTTGTCGCCCGCGGCGCGCAGCGTGTACTCGGCGGCGGCGGTCATGCCGGCGAGCGGGTCGGCCGGATGCCGGGCCAGTGTCTCGGCGATGCCGGTCAGGTAGATGCCGGTCTCACGCTCGATCAGGGCATCCGCGAGCGCCTGCTTGGTGCCGATCTCCTTGTAGAGGACCGGCCTGCTGATACCGACCTCCTTGGCCACCCGCGACATGTTCACCGCGCCCCAGCCCTCGCTCACGACCATCGTGCGCGCGGCGTCGATCATCCGGTCGCGCAGCAGCTGGCGCATTTCTGCCTGAAAGTTCGGTGGTTCGGCCACGTGATCATCCTACATGTGCCCGTCGATGTGCTCGTTCATTGACAATCGGGGTGATTGTGTATCCAATCGGAACAACACGCGCTAATGTGTAAACGAAGGCGACTTCGAGCGAGAAGGTGTCCGAAGTCCCGGTGATGAGGAGAATGGCAATGACGACATCTCGAATCGGTGACCACGCAGGATCGGCGGCCCCGCCGCAGTGGCGAGATCCCAAGCGATACCTGTGGCTGTTCGGCCTCGTCGCCCCCAGCGCGACACTGCTGGCGAGCGGGTTCGTGTGGGCCTTCAACCAGTTCGGCTGGCAGGCTGTCGCGCCCGTGTGGTGGTGGCTCGGGCCGATCCTGCTGTACGTGCTGCTGCCGACCCTCGACCGATTCTTCGGGCCAGACGGCAAGAACCCGCCCGACGAGGTGATGGAGCAGCTGGAGAACGACAAGTACTACCGCTACTGCACCTACGCCTACATCCCTCTGCAGCTGGTCAGCCTGGTGTTCGCCTGCTACCTGTGGACCGCGGACAACCTGTCCTGGCTCGGCATCGACGGTGGACTCGGCCTGATCTCCAAGATCGGGCTGGCCTTCACGATCGGCGCGATGGGCGGCGTCGGCATCAACACCGCGCACGAACTCGGCCACAAGAAGGACGAACTCGAACGCTGGCTGTCGAAGATCACGCTGGCCCAGACCTTCTACGGCCACTTCTACATCGAGCACAACCGTGGCCACCACGTGCGCGTCGCGACGCCGGAGGATCCGGCCAGCGCGCGGTTCGCTGAATCGTTCTGGAGCTTCCTGCCGCGCAGCGTGTGGGGCAGCTTGAGCTCGGCGTGGGAGCTGGAGCGCACCCGCATGCAGCGGCTGGGTAAGAGCACGTTCTCGCTGCAGAACGACGTGGTGAACGCCTGGCTCATGTCGGTCGTGCTGTGGGTGGGGCTGGTCGCGGTGTTCGGTCCGTCGATTCTGCCGTTTCTGGTGATCCAGGCGATCTACGGTTTCTCGCTGCTGGAGACGGTGAACTACCTCGAGCACTACGGTCTGCTCCGGCAGAAGACCGCCTCGGGCCGCTACGAGCGCTGCACCCCCGAGCACAGCTGGAACTCCGACCACATCGTCACCAACATCTTCCTCTACCACCTGCAACGGCACAGCGACCATCACGCCAACCCCACCCGCCGCTATCAGATCCTGCGCCACATGGACGGCGCGCCCGAGCTGCCCAGCGGCTACGCGAGCCTGATCGGCCTGGCCTACCTGACGCCGCTGTGGCGCAGGGTGATGGACCATCGCGTGCTCGCCCACTACAACGGCGACATCACCCGCGTGAACATCCAGCCCAGCAAGCGGGCGCGGGTCCTGGCGAAGTACGGAGTGAACTGATGGCGTACCTCTGCCCGATCTGCGACTACGTCTACGACGAGCGATTCGGTGCTCCCCGTGAGGGTTTCGCGCCCGGCACGGCCTGGGCGCAGATCCCCGACGACTGGTGCTGCCCCGACTGCGGCGTGCGCGAGAAGGTCGACTTCGAACCGAGGGAAGGCGCGAGCCGATGAGCGACTATCGACTGTTCCAGTGCGTCCAGTGCGGCTTCGAATACGACGAGGCACTCGGCTGGCCCGAGGACGGTATCGAACCCGGCACCCGCTGGGACGACATTCCCGACGACTGGTCCTGCCCCGACTGTGGTGCCGCCAAGGCCGATTTCGATATGCGGGAGGTGAGCCGCGGATGAGTGGACGGATCGTCATCGTCGGCACCGGCGTCGCCGGTGCCACCGCCGCCCAGACCCTGCGACGCGAGGGCTACGCCGGTGAGATCGTGCTCGTCGGGGCCGAACCCGATCTGCCGTATCGCCGACCGGCGGTCTCCAAGGAGCTGCTCGCGGGCACTACGCCGTTCCAGCGCGTGGTGCTGAAGCCGGTGAAGTTCTGGGCCGACAACGCGATCGATCTGCGCCCGGCCACGCTGGTGCGCGCCATCGACACCGACAGCGCGACAGTACGTTTGAGCACCGGCGAGGTGCTCGGCTACGACAGCCTGCTGCTCGCCACCGGAGCCGGCGCGCGCACGATCGACACCGCGTCCACCCGCGTGCACACCTTGCGGAGACAGGCCGACGTCGTCGCACTGCAAAACGCGATCGACATGGGCGGCTCGCTGCTCATCATCGGTGGCGGGCTCATCGGGTGCGAAGTCGCCGCCACCGCGCGCGGTCTCGGCGCCGAGGTGACGCTGGTGAACGCCGGGCCGGGGTTGCTCGATCGGGTAGTGCCGAACGCCGTGTCGAACCTGGTGCGCGACATCCACATCGAGCACGGGGTCGTCGTCGAGAACAGCGTCACCACCACGCAACTCGTCGACACCGCCACCGGCGTCGCCGCCACCACCACCGACGGCCGCACGTTCACCGCGGCCGCCGCCCTGGTCGCCATCGGCTCGATCCCCGACACCGCCCTGGCCGAATCCGCCGGCATCGCGGTGAACGACGGCATCATCATCGACCAGCACTACCGCACCTCGGCCCCCGCCGTCTTCGCCGCAGGCGACGCCACCACCGCATTCAACCCCCGCCGTGGCGAATTCGAACGCGGCCAACACTGGAACACGGCGATGTCGGACGGCGCCGCGGCCGCCAAAGCCATCCTCGGCCACCCCGCGGCCCCCGCCGAAGTCCCCTGGGGCTGGACCGACCAACACGGCCTGTCGATGCACTTCACAGGCTGGCTGCACCCCCACGACGACCTGGTCATCGACGGCGACCTCGACTCCCGGGACTTCCTCGCGATCGCCCTCCACAACGGCCACCCCGTCGGCGCCGTAGCCATGGCACGACCGAGAGAACTCCGAGCCACCCGCACCCTCATCGCCGCAGGGCAGCCGTGGTCACCGAACGCTTCCCTCGACCTGGTCCGCGCACGCTGAACCGAGTGCCGGCGAATTCGGCGAAATCTGTCGGCTGTTGCGGTCAGGAACTGGCCGCGATGGGTTTTAGCGTGGGGTTATGGAACTGAGAGAGGACGCGAAGAAGGTTGTTGTCACTACGCCGGTCGGGCATGTAGGGGCTCGGGTTGTGCAGTTGCTGGTGCAGGCGGGGGTTCGGCCGACTGTGCTGATGCGCGATCCTGGGCGGCTCGACGACGCGATGCGGGAGTTCGTCGATGTCGTGCGGGTCGATCAGGGGGATTCGGAGGCGGTGGTGCGAGCTACCGTGGGAGCGGATCGGTTGTTCTGGGTGGATCCGCCTGCGCTGGTGGATGGTGATCCGGTGGCAGGGTTCGCGCGGATGGGGGCGTCGGCGGCGCGTGCTGTTGTCGAGAACGGGATCGAGGCGACGGTGTTCGTCAGCAGTGTGGGTGCTGAGAAGCGGGGTGGGGCCGGGGAAATCGACGGGCTGGCGCGCACCGAGGAGTTGCTCGACAAGACCGGGGCGAATGTGGCGCACCTGCGGTGCGGCTACTTCTTCACCAATCTGCTGACCCAGCTCGACGAGATCCGGGCGGGCACGCTGTCCACACCGTGGCCGCCCGACCATGCGATGGCCTGGGTGGATCCGCGCGATATCGGTGAGGTGGCGGCGGCCCGACTGCTGTCGGACGCCTGGTCGGGGCGTGTCGTGCAGGCCGTGCACGGTCCGCGGGATCTGACCTTCACCGAGGTCGCCGAGATCCTCGGCCGGCAGTTGGGCCATGAGGTCACCCCGATCCACCTCGCCGACAGCGAGTTCCGGGAAGCGCTGCGAGCAGCGGGCCTCGGACAGGGCCAGATCCACGGAATCGCCGGTATGTCAGCGGGATTGAGTTCCGGATTCGTCGCGGAGAACCCGCGAACGGTGCTCACCACCACGCCGACGACCCTCGCCGCCTGGGCCAGCACCTTCCTGCGGTGAACCGAACCGGCCGGTCACGACGACGAACGTCGTGACCGGCCGGGTGTTCAGGGTGAGGTCACCAGTGCACGCCGGGCAGTACCCGGCTCATGCGGGCCGCCGAGTTCGGCATCACCATCAGCGGCGCGAAGACCGGGCCGAGGACGGTGAGGGCATTGCGTGCTGGTTCGGCGGGCTCGGTAACCGCGGCGGGAACGGACTTGCCCTGTGCCGCAGTGGATTCGCCGAAGAACCGGAACCCGGTGTGCATGATCGTGCGCTTGAGCGAGGGCAGGAACATTTCGACCGCCTGGGCGAAGGTGCCCGCGGGGGTGTCGATGCGGTCGGGGCGTTCCAGCAGAGCGCGCACCACGATGTCGGCCGCCCGGTCGGGGTCGGGCAGGGGCAGCGAACGGTAGAGATCGGTGGGCGCGATCATCGGGGTGCGCACGAGCGGCATCCGGATCGAGGTGAAAGAGACACCGTCGCCACGGTTTTCGACCGCGGCGATATCGCTGAAGTTGTCCAGGGCGGACTTGCTCGCGGCATAGGCGGCGAAGCGAGGTGCCTTGGTCTGCACGGCGATGGAGGAGATGTTGACGATGTGGCCGAAGTGACGTTCGCGCATCGAGGGAAGCAGCCCCAGGATGAGACGGACGGCACCGAAGTAGTTGACCGCCATGGTGCGTTCGAAGTCGTGCATCCGGTCCACCGAGTTGGCCACCGAACGGCGGATGGAGCGACCGGCGTTGTTGATCAGGTAATCGACATGGTGGTGCTCGGTGAGCACCGTCTTGACGAGGAGATCGACAGCCTCCGCGTCGGTGATGTCGCAGGGGTAGGCGAACGCGGAGCCGCCCTCGGCGCGCACGGATTCCGCTGCGGCCGTGAGATCTTCGACGCCACGGGCGATCATCAGCACGATCGCGCCACGGCGGGCGACGGCATGGGCCGTGGCCAGACCGATACCCGAGGACGCGCCGGTGATCAGCACCGTGCGGCCCGAGAGCGGGTGCGCGTCGGCGGCGGGACGACCGCGGTGCGGGTCCAGGTTGACGCGCCAGAAGTCCCAGAGACGGTCGGCGTAGGTGTCGAAGGCGGGCACGGTGAGGCCGGGCAGTACCGCCTGGGTGGAGTCGGAGACGAAGTCGGCGGTGAATCCGACGTGCGGTGCGACCTCGGCGGGAATACCTGCCTGTTCGAACAGGAAGTCGCGCACCGTGTTCGCGCCGGGAACATGGCCGAGCCCGCTCAGCGCGCGTGCGCTGCCGGGCACGGTGCCGATGCCGACCGGACCGCCCGCGGCGGTCGCCAGCGCGCGGTAGATCTCCCCGAACGGCTGCGGCCGCGGGTTGACCAGGTGGAACGTGCGCCCGTCCAGGCCGTCGCGGCGCACCAGCCGCACCATCGCCTCGGCGACGTAGTCGACCGGCACCACATTGGTCGCACCCAGATCTGGCAGCGGCAACGGCAGTTCGGACGGCAGACCCGCCAGCGTTGAAATGGCCGAGAAGAAGTAGTACGGGCCGTCGATCTTGTCCATCTCACCGGTCCGCGAATCACCGACGACGATCGCCGGGCGATATACCCGCCAGCGCACGTCGGTGGCCTCGCGAACAAGCTTTTCCGCGGCGAACTTGGTGCGGTGGTACGGCGAGGTCAGGTTCTGGCCGAGGTCGAAATCCTCCTCGAAGAACTTGCCGCGATGATCGCCCGCCACCGCCACCGAGGACACGTGGTGCAGGGTGGCATCGAGGTTGCGGGCCAACTCGATCACCGAGCGAGTGCCCGCGACGTTGGCCGCGTGGGCGGTCTCCTCGTCGGCGGTCATGTCGTAGACCGCGCCGAGGTGCAGCACGTGATCGGCCCGCGGTGCGCCGTCGCCGAGACCGAGGCCGTCGGCGGTCAGGTCCCCGACCAGCGCGAACACGCGGTCACTGTCGGGATGTTGCGCATTGTGCGCGGTGAACTTGGGCAGCGACTCGGCGCGCACCAGCACGTGCACGATCGCGGTGGGGTCGGCTGCGAGCAGCCCCCGCACTACGCGTCGACCCAGAAATCCGGTACCGCCTGTCACGATGTAGGAAACCATCGCTCCTCCTGAAAATCTCGAAACACGGTGTCGCGCAACAGTGATCGGCATGCGGCGGTGAATGCGAAATCAACGGTTGAGGTCCAGCAGCAAAGTGGCTGGAGAGAAACCGGGCACATCGTCGTCCCGGCTACGAGTACCGTACTCGTCAGTAACCTAGCCGGGCAAGCTGATGGCGTGGTATCACCGTGTGGGAATTGTCACCCATCGTCGCAGGTCAAAGGGTATGTGTGACAGATACTTTCAGTAACCGAGAGTTTCAGACAACATGTCGCTACCGATCCGCCAGGACATCGGCCACAGTGCTCGCGATCCTGGTGCGGAACACCTCGGGCGCGAAGGTGTTGGCGTGCTCGCGGATCTTCGAGGGATCGTAGGACGCCGAGCGGAATTCGCCCATCATGTCGGCCAGCGCCGCGACGACGTCCTCATCGGATCCGGCCGGTACGTATTCGCCGGTGACGCCGGGGCGCACTGTATCGAGCGCGCCACCGGCGCCCACCGCGAGCACCGGCGTGCCGCAGGCCATCGCCTCCACCGGCACGATGCCGAAATCCTCGATGCCCGGCATGAGCAGCGCTTGGCAGCGCCGGTACATGTCCTGCAACAGCTCGCCCGAGGTGGCGCCGAGGAAGGTCGTCTCCGAGCCCGCGATCTCGTCGAGCTGCGCGCGGAACCGGCCTTCGCCGAGGACCACCAGGCGAACCCCGGCCCGCTGCGCGGCGCGAATGGCGAGGTCGGCGCGCTTGTAGGGCACGAGCCTGCCCGCGCACAGGAAGAAGTCCTCGCGTTGCACCGACGGATCCGGGGTGAAGCGGCTGACCTGCACCGGTGGGTTGACGACCGAGGCGGGCAGCCCCCACCACTCGGTGACCCGCTCGGCCACCGCGTGCGAGTTGGCGATGACGTGGGTGAGCCGCGGGGCGGCGCGCAGTTCGCCCCGCCGGGCCAGGGTGCCCAGCGCGCCCAGCGCCAGCTGGCCGATACGACCGCCTGCCTCCTGTGCGCGGAACTCGCGATCCCAGGCCCAGCGGGCGGGGGAGTGCACGTAGGCGACCACCGGCGCGTCGGTGGCCAAGGCGGCCTGGGTGGCGAACGCGTGATGGCTGATCACCACGACATCGAAGTCACGCAACGGCATTCGCCGCAGCGTGCGCGGAACCAGCGGGAGCAGGGGAGCGTGCCTGCCGCCGGTGTAGGTGTGCGCCCTGCTGAGCCAGGTGTCGTGCACGGTGCGCACGGGCTCGCGCACGCCGCCCTGCGCGACGATCGGTGCGAAAACCTCGGCATCGGGCCAGGTTTCGACGAATTCGCCGACAACGGCCTCGGAGCCGCCGAACTCGGTGAAACGTTCGTGGACGATGGCGACACGGGTCATCGGCGGGTGCTCGCTTCGATCTGTCGGGGTGCGGCGGTGCGACGCAGGGCGGGTGCGACCGGACGACCGGTCAGCAGGCCGTCGACGGTGCCGCGGGCAAGGGCGGTGCGGTACACCCGGGCGGCCTCGGCGAACGCGGCGATGGTGTCGTCGACGGCGGTGTCGTCGTGGGCGGCCGAAGTGACGAACGACTGACCGAGGACGCCGTGGGTCAGCATCTCCTGGATGAACAGGGTTCGAAAGGCTTGGGACGCAACACCGTCGGCGTCGTGCGTGCGGAAAATGGAGCAGGACGGGCGCCCCGTCACCGACAGGTGCTCGGCGATGCCGAGCTCGGTGGCGATCGCGTTCGCCCCCGCGGCCAACCGGTTACCGGCCGCTTCCATCCGGGCGACCGGGTCCTCGGTCCGGTAGGCGTGCACCACCGCGCGAAACGCCGCCAGCGACGCGGTCTCCGGGCCGTGCGTGGTCGACAGCAGGAACACGCGGTCGTGGTCGGTCCGGAGTCCGCCACGTTCCATGAACTCGCGTTTGCCCGCCAGCGCCGCGATGGGGAACCCGTTTCCCATCGCCTTGCCCCAGCACGACAGATCGGGGGCGACGCCGTATACGGCCTGCGCACCACCCGCCGACCAGCGGAAACCGGTGATCATCTCGTCGAAGACGAGCAGGGCGCCGTACCGGTCGCACAGGTCGCGGACCGCGGACAGGTAGCCGTGTTCGGGTTCGCCGGTGGCGGTCGCGGGTTCCATCACCACGGCGGCGATCGGTGACGCGGCCAGGACTCGACGCAGCGCGGAGAGGTCGTTGTAGGGGAAGGTCACGGTGTCGACCGGGGGGATACCGGCCGACATCGGTGTGGTGCCGATGAACCAGTCGTCGACGGAGAAGAAGGGCTGCTGGCAGACCGCGACGCGGTCGCGTCCGGTCACCGCGCGGGCCAGGCGCACCGCGGCGGTGGTCGCGTCGGAACCGTTCTTGGTGAACTTCACCATGTCGGCGCCGGGGACCAGATCCAGGAAGTCCTGGGCGGCCAGCAGTTCCAGCTCGGTGGGGCGGGTGAAGCTGACCCCGTCGGCGATGGTCGACGACACCGCGTCCAGCACGGGTCGGTACGCGTGGCCGAGCGTCACCGACCGCAACCCCATCCCGTATTCGACATAGCGATTGCCGTCGGCGTCCCACACGTGCGCGCCCTTGCCGCGCACCAGGATCGGCGCCATGTTCTCCGGGTACTGATCGGCGCCACGAGCGTAGGTGTGCGCACCGCCCGGCACCAGATCGTGCAGGCGGGCCTGGATCTCATTGCTGCGCTGGAACGTTCGCATCAGCGGCGACCTCCGTGACTCGGTGGTGTGGTCAGGGCCCACAGGCGATGGTCGGCGCGGACACCCGTGGGGCCGCAATGGTCGTGTAGCACACCTTCTTCGGTGAAATGGGCGGCAGCCAAAGCGGTGTTCGGAGCGGGGTCGGCGCTGGGGACTTCGGCGGCGACCCGCCGAAGCCCGAGTTCGGCGAACCCGTGTTCGGCGACCGCCCGCAGCGCCGCCCCCAGCTGTGTGGCCTCGACGAGCTCGGGATCCGCCCAGGCCGACAGCCGGGCGACGCGCCCGGTCATCGTCGGTTCGAACAATCGGATCTCCCCGGCGTACCGGCCCTCGGCCAGGAGCACGAGGACCAGCCCGGCCGGTGACCGCAACCCGTGGCGGGCATTGCGCAGGGCGCGGTGCCACTCGCGCCGATGCCGGCGCCGGTCGGTCGGTGCGAGCCGGGCGCGGTGGGCGGTAGCGGCCGCCTGCCAGGCGACCCGGTCGGCGCGGGACAGGCTGCGCACCGAGATGTCCGGCGCATCGGTGACGGTGATCCGCACCGTGCGGGCGAGCGTGTACCGGCGCAGACGGCGAACGACCAGCCACAGCAACAGCCGCAGCGCGGCGATCGCGATGATCGCCGGTGAGGGCCCACCGGCGCGCGAGGATCGATCGGTGATCGGCGCTGGGAACTGTGGCGCGACCGCGAAAGTCTCGGGGGTCGAACTGTCACGTGCGGTCCATGCCCACAATGCGTGGTCACGCAGCGACCCACCCGCGTCGAAGGCCACGGCCATGGTGGCTTCCTTGCGGAAGCCGAGGGCGCGCACCGACCCGGCGGCGGGCAGATTGGCGGGGGAGATCGGCGCGACAACACGTACCAGCCCGAGCGCGGTGACGCCGTAGTCGAGCAACATCGCGCCCGCCACGGTGATCATCCCCTGGCCTGCCCAGCGGGCGTCTATCCAGCCGCTGGACTCGGCGGTCCCCGTCGGGGTGTCGATGACGCAGTACTCCAGCTGTCCGACGAATTGTCCGTCGACCTCGATCGCACCCGCGTAGCGGCGTCCGGCACGCATGTCGGCACGGGCCAGCAGACATTCGCGCGCCCAACGCCGCGCGGTGTGCCGTCGCTCCCACGGCAGCGGGGAGGTGCTCCAATACGGCTCGATATGGGCGCGATCACGCAGCCGGATCTCGCGCCACGCGGCGAAATCCGACATCCGGGGTGGGCGCAATCGGATCTCGTGGCCGTTGTGTCGCACCGGGCCGAGGGTCAGCCGTGACAATTCGCGGTCGCTCGGCTGTTGTCTGCGTCGGTAGGAAATGGTCACGCCGCGGAGCTAGCTGTCGCGTGGTTCGGTGGGAGTCGCGCGCGGACTGCTCGGCGTGTACCCGACCCGAGGCAGCGCCATGGTCTCGGGGTCGTGCGAGATGGTGGCCGAGCGCGGGGTGACCGGGGCAGCGCGGCGTGGCGGCGTGTCGAACGATGCTGGGGGAGCCGGCGACGTGCGCATCCGGGAATCGGCGGCGGGTGCACGGGTTTCCATCACGGGAGCACGGTTGTCGGGTGCGGGTGCTCGGGTTTCCGCCGTGGGCGCGACCTTGTCGGTGTCGGCCCCCGTGGGCTCGGCTGGCTTCTTGCCGCCACGACGACGGCCACGAGCCACCCCGGCCAGCACCAGACCTTCGGCGACCACGATCAATGTGGCCAGCGCGGCGAACAACCCTTCCTGCACCGGGTGCGGGGCGACCAGTTCCCAGGAGGGCGCGGTGAGCACCGTCAGGCGCGCGGGGCCGAGTACCTGGCGGAACTCGGTCTCGCGCGCGACATCACGGGCGTCGAAACTCAGCTCCGGGCGCAGCGGATCGTCGGACAGTCGCTTGGAGAAGGTGTCCTCGACCGCGCGCCGGTGTGCCTCCAGGTCGGCCGCGGACCGTGCGATCGCCTCGGTGCGCATCTGGGAACCGACGCTGTCGAGCGACTGTTCGACTGCCACGACCAATTTCGAGGCCTGCTCGGGCGAGCCGGCCTCGGCCGTGATGATCAGCAACGACGGCGCGGGACCGGTCATCGCCGACACCCGGGAGCGCAGATCCGCTTCCGAGGGTGCGAGCCCGTTCTTCACCACATCCGAGAGCACGCGGGTATCGGTGACCATCACAATGTAGGGCTGGGTCAGTTCGTTGAACACCGCGCCGATCGACGGCTGCGAGATCTGGACGGTGATGCTCGCCTGGTAGGTCCGCTCGCTCCCGTCACGAACCAGCCACACCGCGCCGCCGACAATGATCGCGGCGACCAGCGCGAACGGCAGGACCCGCATCAATTGGCGAAGATGGCCCGCGATGTTCACCGCGGGCATCGACCGCCCGCCGGAGTCGAGGTCGGCGGTCGACGGCGACTCGGTACTGCTCACACTTCCCCCACATTTCACGCATCAACACTTCTCGATCACCGGCCCCCGAAGCCGGTATGCCGTCACTTCGGCACGACCGAGTTGCGATGACGATACCCCAGGTCTGCCGGACGGTCGCGTCGGCGAACGCGGTCGAACCCCGCCGAACCTGCACAGTTCACTCGCCGGTAAGTCGCCGGGAATTCCACGGCGAACATCCGCGAAGCCCTCCAGGTAGTCTGATCTACGTTCGCCCTTGATGGGTGCGGGACGGCTGAGCCGTCGGCAAATGGATCTCATTGAGGGGTAACGGCTGTGGGGGTTCGAGTGTCGGTATGTGTACCGGCCTTCAACGCGGCGCGCACGATTGTCGAGACGCTGGAGTCGATCAGCGCGCAGGATTTCGACGACCTCGAGATCGTGGTCGTCGACAACGCGAGCACCGACGGCACGGGCGATCTCGTGCGCGCGTTCGACGATGCGCGCATTCGGTTGTACACCAACGACACCACGCTGCCGATCGAGCAGAACTGGAATCGCGCGATCGAACTGGCCGGTGGCGAGCTGGTCAAGCTGGTCTGCGCCGACGACATGATCGCCCCGGGGTGCCTGTCGGCGCAGGTCGAGTCGATGGACGACAGCGGGATCGCGGTCGCGGGCGCCAAGTTCGATGTCGTCGACGACGACGGCGTGGTCCTCGCGCGGGGGCGCGGGCTGCCAGGACTGGTGGGTCGATGCTCGTCGCGGACAGTGCTGCGCACGCTCGTGCGCAAACTGCCCGACGACGTGTGCCCGACCGCGGCGTTCCTGTTCCGTCGCGCTGATTTCGCCGGTACCAGCGGTTTTCGCGCGGACTTCCTGTACGCGATGGATGTCGACCTGGTGGCGCGGCTGTGCGGACGCGGCGAGTTCTTCGGCCACGATCGTGTATTCGCGATCAACCGCGCGTCGGTGTTCAACTACTCGAGTACGACTTCGTCGGCGAGCAAATTCGCCGACGTGCTGCGGTTCAACCACCATCACCGTCGGCAGTTCGCTGACCGCGTCGGTGTGATCGATGTCCTGATCGGCGACGGTCGCGTGCTGCGGCAGGCGCTGGTCCGGGTGTCGGCGCGGGCCGCGCGGTTGTTCGGGCGAGGCGCGCGGCAGTGAACTCCCTGTTGTACGTGGTGGCCCTGCCGGTAGCTTGGGTCTTCCTGCGCTGGATCTGGCATCGACCCCAGCGCGGGGTGTTGCTGGTGGCGGCGTTGGTGCCGTTCAACGGATTGCTGCTGATCGCACCGGCGTGGATGCGGGTGGACGGCTGGAAAGAAGCGATGCTGCTGCTCACCCTCGCGGTGGCGGCGTTCGTGCCCTACGGGCGAGTCGACCCGCGTCCGGCGTTGCCGTGGTGGTCGATCGGCGTGGTGCTGTGCGTGTTCGGGGTCGGTTCGGCGTTCCTGACAGCGGGAATTCTGGGCATTTTCGCGATCAAGATCACGTTCTTCTACTTCATCGTGGTGCCGTTGATCCTGTATCTGCGGCCGTTCACCGCGCGCGATCGCGATCTGCTCATCACGATCATGATGGTCGAGTCGGTCGGAATCGCGGTCTTCGGCTTGGCGCAGCAGGCGATCGGGCCCGCCGGGCTCGCCGAGATGGGCTACAAATTCAACGAGACGATCCGGTTCTCCGGTGGTCTGATGCGCTCGTTCGGATCGTTCAACCAACCGTTCCCGTTCGCGTTCTATCTGGTCACCGTCTTGCTGGTGGGTGGATCAGTCGCGCTGGCCGCCCCGCGCCGGCTACGCAATCGGTTGTTCCTGCTGATGACTCCGGTGCTGGTGGCCGGTGTCGCGGCTAGCGTCGTGCGCGCCGCGCTGCTCGGGTTGCTGATCGGTGTGCTGGTGCTCGCGGTCATCCGCTATCGGCGCCAGCTCAAAGCGGTGATCATCGGCGGGGTCGCGCTGATCGTGGTGGTCGGCGTCGGGGCGTCGTCGCAGGCGCGCAGTTCGCTGTTGTCCTCGGAGAGCCTGGCCGCCCGCGAGACCGGGTGGAAGGTCGTGACCAGGACGGTTCCGAGTCATCCGTTCGGTGAGGGCCTCGGCTCGACAGGGGCGGCGAAGGCGGCCCAACTCGTCGCCGAGCTCGGCCCGGCCGCCGAGAAATTGCCCTATGCCACCGGCGAAGTCCAGATCTACGGGCGCCCGTACCAACCCGACAACTACTACGTGAAGCTGCTCATCGAACTCGGGCCGATCGGGGTCTGGTTGTTCTGCGCGATCCTGGTGGTGATCTATCTGCTCGCGCTGCGTTCGGCGCGCACGATGAGCGGCAACGACGCCGCACTGGCGCTCGGGGTCGCGGCGGCCGTGCTGTCGAGCGCGGTCGCGGCGGTCGCGTCGAGCTACTTCGAGATCTTTCCCAGCGATTTCTACTTCTGGTTGCTCGCCGCGGTCGTCGGCTGCGCGGTCTCCCAGCACTCCCCAGTCCCGGCCGTCGAGCGCAGCCCCGTCCCCGAACAGGTGTCATGAATTCTGCTGCGAACAGCCGGCCCACCGTGTGTTTCGGGGCGTTGGCCTACCGAGCCGACGGCGCCGGGGTATCGACGTATCAGCGGCAACTGCTGGCGCAGTTGCCCGCGCTGTTGCCGGGTGCCGAGCTGTCGGCGCTGGTCCAAGCCGACGCGGCGAGTTCGCTGCCGTCCACCGTCTCGGCGGTGTCGCGCCCGGTCACGGCCGGCGCTCGGCGCGCGTGGCACGGTGTCGCGCCGCTGCGCGGATTCGATGTGTTCCACGGCCTCGATGTCGACCTTCCGCTGATCGGGCCGCGTGCCACGGTCGCCACGGTGCACGACCTGTCGGTCTTCGATGTGCCGTGGGCGTTCAGCCGGTATCGGGCGCGCGGGGAACAGCTGCTGGTCCGGACGTCGTTGACGCGTGCCGATCTGCTGATCGCGGTATCGGAATTCACCGCCGAACGGATCGCGGACAAGTTCGGGCGTGCGGCGGTCGTCGTGCCGCTCGCTCCCGCCGACTGGGCGCGCGTCCCCGAGGCCTCCGAGGTGGACCGGGTGCGCGCCGGCTACGACCTGCCGCCTCGATTCATCCTGCAGGTGGGGACCGTCGAGCCGCGCAAACAGGTCGGGATGCTCGCGGAAGTGGCGCGCGCCCTCGACATTCCGCTCGTGCTGGCCGGGGCGGGATCCACCGGTCCGCAGGCCCCGGCCACGGCGATCGGTCTCGGTTACGTCGATGCCGCCGATCTGCCCGCGCTGTACGCCGCCGCGACCGTGGTGGCCTACTGCTCGGAGTACGAAGGATTCGGGCTGCCGCCGGTGGAGGCCATGGCGTGCGGTGGCGCGGTGGTGGCCAGCGCGGTCGGCGCGCTGCCACAGGTCTGTGGCGACGGTGCCGTGCTGGTCGCGCGCGCGAATGTCGAGTCGTGGACGGCGGCCGTGCGCCCACTGCTGCACGACACCGTCGGCAACGCCGCACTGCGCGAGCGTGGTCTGGCCGCGGCGTCGAAGCTGAGCTGGCGGGCCACCGCCGAGGCGACGGTCGGCGCCTATCGCAGCGCCGGGTTGATTCCGTGACGACCGAGGCGAAACCGTCGGTCCCCGATCGCCCGATCGAGGGCCGCGCCTCGATGTCGGGGCGGGCCGCCGCCAACAACACCGCCGCGATGCTGGCCAGCCGGATCTTCGCCGCGGTGCTCGGTCTGCTCGGCACCATGCTCACCGCCCGGATGCTGCCCGCGGTCGAATGGGGCTACTTCTCCTTCGTGTTCGGTCTGCTCGGCATGCTCGCGATCGTCACCGATCTGGGGGTCGGGCGCGCGGTCATCGGCAAACTCGTGCACGGCGAGCCCGCCGAGGTCGCCGAGATCGCGAGCTCGTTCATCGCGCTGCGGACCGTACTCGGACTGCTGGGTTACGGGGTGGCGCTGGGCTATGTGGTGCTGCTCGGTTGTCCACCGCAGGTCATCGCGGCGACAGCCGTGGCGGGGCTGGTCGTGGTGGTCGCGACGCCGAGCAACGCGCTCACCGTGCTGTTCCAGTCGACCATGCGCTTGACCTTGGTCGCCGCGGCGGAGTCGATCGCACGCCTTGTCCAGGTGGCGCTGACCGTCGTCGCGGTGCTGTGGGCTCCGACCTTGCTGATCGTGGTGATCCCCGCCGTGGTGTACGAACTGATCGCCATCGCGATCAAGATCGTCGGCGTGGGTCGGGGACTCGGTGGACCGATCCCGGCGCGCCGCGTCGAACTGCGCTGGTGGGGCGGCATGCTGCGCGAGGCGCTGCCGCTGAGCATCGGCCTGGCCCTGATCATCATGCTGCAGAAGGTCGGGCTGCTGCTGCTGGGTCACTTCGACACCTTCGAATCCGTCGGGATGTTCGCGGTCGGCATGAAATTCGCCGACCTCGTCGACACCGCGGCGATCGCGGTCGTCGCCCCGTTGACCACTCTGCTGATCGCGGTGTGGCCGGCCGACCCCACCCGATTCCGGCGCTACTTCCGGCAGTCGGGTGCCGCGCTGACGGCCCTCGGCCTTGCCGCGCTGGTCGCCTTCTGGCCGGTCGCGACCCAGGTGATCGACCTGCTCTTCGGTGCGAAGTTCGTGTCCGCGGTCGATGCGAGTCGCTACCAGATCATCGGCGGACTGCTCGGCGCGCTGGCCCATCTGGGCCTGGTCGCGCTGATGGCCGCCGGGCGCAACTACCTGATTCCTTGGATCGCGCTACTCGCGTTGGTCGTCGACCTGGCGTTGTCGTGGCCGCTGATCGCGTGGCTGTCGTTCGAAGGCGCGGCCGTCGCCGGTCTGGTGGCGAACGTCGTCCTGCTGATCGGGGTGTGGCTCGCGCTCGTCGCCACGGTGCGGATCGGGCGGTTGATCCCGGTCACCTCGGTGGTGTCGGTCAGCGCTGTCGCTGCCGCGGTGATCGTCCCCGCGACGATGATTCAGCAGCGGTGGGGGCCACCGTGGATTGTCACCTCTACGGTGGCCGGTGTGTTGTACCTTTTCCTCGCCGGCTGCGTTGTGCGCTGGACCGACGGATTGACGATACGAAGCGTGCGAGGGCCGAAATCTGATGACACTGTGGCGATTCGCTCGGATGATCACCACCGTGGCCCTCACGCTCACCCTGCTCGGATGCGGGACACCGACGATGTCGACCGTGCTCGATGAGCGCGTGAACGAGACCGGACTCGGCATCGCGGGCGGGCACTCTTGGCTCGCACTGAGCACCGGCGAATTGGACCGCCAGATGAAGGGCGTGGTCGACGCGGGCGCCACCTGGATCAGGATGGATCTGGACTGGTCGCTCATCGAGCACGACCGTGGCCGCAAGGACTGGTCGATGACCGATCGGGTGGTGCGGTCGGCGCGCGCCCACGGGTTGCACGTGCTGGCCATCCTCACCTACTCACCGCCGTGGGCACGTCAGGACCCGGGGCCCGGTGGAAACAAGGTCGCCCCGTATCCCGCGCTGTTCGGCCAATTCGTCGCCGACGCGGTCGAGCGCTACCGCGATAAGATCAAGCACTGGGAGGTCTGGAACGAGCCCAATGTCACCAGCTTCTTCGCGCCGCTGCCCCATGTGAATCTGTACGCCCAGCTGCTCCATCAGGCGGCGACGGCTGTGCGCACCCGCCAGCCGGGTGGTCAGGTGCTGGTCGGCGGCTTGGCGCCCGCTGCCGACAACGGCCGCGACATCGCGCCGTCGACGTTCATCGAGCGCCTCTACGCGCTGGGCTCGGCTCTCGACTTCGACGCCATCGCGGTGCACCCCTACTCCTATCCGGAGCTGCCCTCGTCGCCCAGCCGGGACAACGCCTTCCAGAACCTGACTCGAATCCGCGCGATCATGGATGCTCGCGGCGATACGTCGAAGCGGTTGTGGCCCACCGAATTCGGCGCACCGACCGGTACCGGAGCACGCGCGGTCGACGAGCAGACCCAAGCCGAGATACTCGGCGGCGGACTGGACTTGATGGCGGCGATGCCCAATATCGGCCCTGTTTTCGTCTATTCCCTGATCGACGCGGGCGACGATCGCCAGAACCTGGAGGACAACTTCGGCATGCTCCGTCGTGACTATTCGGCGAAACCGGCACTGGCGCAGGTCCGCGCCCGCGCGGAGGTGCTCCGTGCGGGGCAGTGACGACGGGCGCGAGCTGGTGTTCGTCGCTCACACCGGACAGGCGTCGGGCGCGGAGAACGTGATGCTCGCCCTCGTGGACTCGGCGCTCGAACGTGGCTACCGGGTGCGGGTCGCCTGCCCGGACGGTCCGTTGCGGGAGCGGCTGCCCGCCGGTGTCGAGCACATCGGCATCGCCGCGCTGGGGTTGGCGGGTGAACGCGGCCTGCGCCGGTTGACCGCCGCGCTGGTGATGCTGAAGAACTGGATCAGTGCGGCATGGCGGCTTCGGAAGCCGTTGCGGGACAGCAGAACCCGCATCATCGTCAATTCGACCATGGCGTTGCCCGCGCTGGCGCTGGCCCGTCCGCATCGGGGCTCGGCGGCCTGGTTGGTCCACGACATCCTCGCCAGCCGGCGGCAGTACGGCGCCGCCTGGGCCGGGCGCGCGGCGGTGGGCCACGCCGTCGCGGTCTCCGAGACCGCCGCGCAGCCGCTGCGCCGGCGCGGGTTCGATGTCGATGTCGCGTTCAACGGCGTGACCTGGCCGGTCGAACCCGCGCCCGTGTTCGAGCGCACGCCACCGGTGGTCGGCATCCTGGGCGTGGTGACCTCATGGAAGGGTCACCACGTTCTGCTGGAGGCCGTCGCGGGGTTGCCCGAGGTGCGACTCGAGATCGCCGGCCGGGCATTGCCCGGCGACGTGGCGTATCTGGCCGAGCTCCGCGAGCGCGCCGAGCAGCCCGACCTCGCCGGTCGGGTCGCCTTTCTCGGTCAGGTCGACGCCATGACCACCCTGCGGGGCTGGGACGCGGTGATCTCGGCCAGCGTGCTGCCCGAGGCCGGTCAGCTCGTCGTCCTCGAGGCGATGAGTTTGGGTGTCCCGGTGATCGCCACCGATCACGGCGGTTACGCCGATGACCGCGTCATGGTGTGCGTTCCGCCCGCTGATCCGGCCGCGCTGCGGGCCGCGATCGAGCGGGTCACCGGTGATCCGCGGTTGCGGTCGCGCTTGCACGAGGACGGTCGGGCTCGGGTCGCGGCGGCACACGATCGGTCCCGCACACTGCCGCAGATGCTCGACGCTCTGCTCGGCACGGCACGGTGACAGCGACGGACCCGGCGAGTGAACTCACTCGCCGGGTCCGTCGGGCCCCGATCAGATCGAGAAGGTCTTGCCGTAGGTGACGACGGTGTCGCCGGACGAGCCGACGATCCGTACGAACGGACGGACATTGGTCTGGCCGAGCACACCGGTGACAGTGCCGTGGAAACCCGAAAGACGCAGTACGCCTTCGGCTCCGGCGATCTCACCGCCGGCGACCTCGACCTCCTGGATACCGGGGCCGAAGCCGGCGGCGAGTTCGATGCCCGCGCGCGGGATGAGGCCGTCGAGCTTGACGGTGGGGCCGTCGACGCCGACCTCGAGGCCGAGGCTGGGGGTGGACCACTCGAACTTGATCCGGCCGTCGAGGGTGGCGGGGTAGCCGACCTGATAGCCGAGCGTGATGCGACCGGACCAGGTCTCGGCGTCGGGGCCGGTGACCAGGTAGGAAGCCGCGCCGCTGTGGAACCATTCGCGGGTGAGCGGATTGCCGTCCAGTGGTGCGACGAAGTCGATCCGGGTGTCGGACTGGATCGCCTCGACGGTGCGGTTCTTGCCGTCGAGAACGGTACTGCTGCTGTCGATTCCGGCAGCGGCGGCGCCTGCCCCCATGGCGAGACCGACAGCGATGGCCGATACCATCGCCGCGATCCGGAGCGCGCGTGATGCGAGCACGGTGGTTCCCCTCATCAGAATTCTTCCCCTGGACAGTGGCCCGCCGAACGCTGCGTTCGGCGCCGCGTTTCCCCTGCGATCCGGGCACCGGCCACCGCGACACTGCGGCGGTCCAGCGGTGACCCGAACTCGATCATGGTGCGGCGCTGGGCATTTCCGAGTATCCCACGTCCTGCGGTCATGTGCCGATCGACATAAGGTCGGTTATCCCACAGCCTTCGCCGGTCTCTATCGGTTGCGTGGGCCCGCCGGATCGTCGATCATCCACCGTCCGTCGAGTTCGGGCAGTGCGGCGCTCACCTCGGCGAGCAGGTCCGGCAGCGTGAGCAACACGACGTCGGGCTCGGCGGCGACCAGTTCGGCGGGGGAGATGATGGGCACATCGGTGCCGGGCATCCGGCAGCCCTGTTTTCCCGGAGCGGCGTCGGCGACACCGGCGAGCAGGTCGCGGTGCGCGCCCGCCATGCTCAGCAGGGCCACCGCGCGCGACGCGGCGCCGTAGGCATAGACCCGAAGGCCCTGCGTGGCACCGGCGTCCAGCCAACCGCGCAGGGCGCGGACGTGACGGTCGACCGTCTGCTGCAGCTCGGGGGCCGAGCTCAGTGCGTCGGCTTCGGCGACGAGAAGGCCGTCGATGCTGGCGTCGGGGGTGTGATCGCCGTGGCGAACGGCCAGGAGCACCGTGCCGCCGTAGAGGTCGAACTCCCACGCGGTGACCACGCTCATCCCCGCCGCGCGTAACAGGGTGCGCAGAGCGGACAGCGAGTAATACGCGAAGTGCCCGTGCCGCAACGCGTTCCACTGTCCCTGCGTGACGATGGTGGCCAGTGAGTGGTATTGGACAAGCAGCACCCCGTCGGGCGCCGTCGCCGCGGCCCGCGCCGCGAAGGCCGCTCGCTGATCGGGTTCGTGCATGATCCCGAAGCAGTCGAGCACCACATCGGCCGGTTCACCGGTGTTCTCGGTGAAGCCGTGCTCGGCGAGCAGTGGCAGCCAGGTTCCGCCGTGCGGGCTACCGAATTCGGTGACCGTCGATCCGCGCAGCAGCCCGGCGGCGTGCACCAGACGCACCGCCTCGCCGGCTTGGTCGCGCAGGGCCAGCGGTTCGATACCGCGGGGCTCCGCGGTGACGGTGTCGTCGTCGGCCAGCTGAGCCAGCCCGCACGCCGTGCACCGGTCCATCCGCAAAGGGTGGCCGGATTCGGTGGCGGCGATCGGAGCGTCACGTGGCGGAAAGTGATCCGCCGCCGGGACCGAGCCCAGATCGAGGACGGGAACGAGCGCGGCCTTCGCGCAGCCGCGGCATCGGCGGGTCATGGGAGTATGGCCTCGTGCGTATCGAGCGGACCGAATTGGCCGACGTAGTGGTACTCGTTCCCGAACCGTTCCGGGACGAGCGGGGGTTGTTCACCCGTACCTTCGACGCGGGCGAGTTCGACACCCATCTCGGGGTAGCGGGTGCGGCGGCGGCCTTCGTCCAGGATTCGCAGTCGCGGTCGGTGCGCGGGGTGATCCGTGGCATGCACGGGCGCGGCGGGCGCGGTGAGGCCAAGCTGGTGCGGTGCGCGCACGGCGCCGTGCACGACGTGCTCGTCGACATTCGACCAGGTTCGCCGACTTTCGGTGCGCGCCAAGCATTTCGGCTCGACGACGAGCAGTTCCACCACCTCTATGTGCCGCCGGGTTTCCTGCACGGGTTCCAGGCACTCACCGAGATCGCCGACGTCTGCTACCGCATCGACCGTCCGCACGATCCCGCCGAGGACCTCGGGGTCGCCTTTGACGACCCCGAACTGGCCATCGAGTGGCCGCTGCCGGTCGGTCCGGTCTCCGCGCGTGACGCGCGGGCCGGGACCTGGGCCGCGCTGCTGGCTACGCTGACGCCGACGCACTGATCCGGCGCAGCTGTGCGTCGAGCACCCCGGAGTCGCACAGCCCCTGCAGGTGCGGCAGCCGGGTGAACCGGCGGAAGAACGCGTCGGCGGTGAGTCCGCGCGCGGTGTACTCGGTGAAGAGCTCGGCCGCGCCCGCAGGGACCGTCCACTGCGCCTCGAAGCCGAGAACCTCACGCGCGTAGGAGAAGTCGACCCGGTAGGACCGTGGGTCGGCGCCGTTCTCGCCGGTGATCAGCAGCCGGGATCCGGGGACCGCGTCGACCACCGAGGCGGCGATCTCGGCGACGGTGAGGTTGTTGACCTCGGTGCCGATGTTGAACGCCCGGCACGAGATGTCGGCGGCGGGCGCGGTGAGGCAGGTGGCGAAGGCGGCGGCGATATCGGCGGCGTGCACCAGGGGCCGCCACGGGGTGCCGTCGGAGAGCACCTTCACCTCGCCGGTGAGCACCGCGTAGCCGACCAGATTGTTGAGCACGATGTCGGCCCGCAACCGCGGCGAGAAGCCGAAAGCGGTGGCATTGCGCAGGAATACCGGAACGAAGTTGTCGTCGGCCAGCGCGGCCACATCGTCTTCGACGCGCACTTTGCTCTCGGCGTAGGGGGTGATCGGGCGCAGCGGGGCGTCCTCGGTGACGAGGTCGGCACCGGCGGCGCCGTAGACCGAGCAGGTAGACGCGTAGAGGAACCTCGAGACCCCGGCCTCCTTGGCGAGGCGGGCCAGTCGCACCGACGCGTGATGGTTGATGTCGTAGGTGATCTCCGGCGCCAGGGCACCGAGGGGATCGTTCGACAACGCCGCGAGGTGGATCACCGCGTCGAAACCGCGCAGCTGCTCGACGGTCACCTCGCGCAGGTCCACGGCCAGACCGTCGGGGTCACCGGCGAATTCGCCGAGCAGGCAGTCGGCGAAGTAGCCGATGTCCAGGCCGGTGACCCGGTGGCCCGCCGCCCGCAGCACGGGCACCATCACGGTGCCGAGATAGCCTTGGTGCCCTGTGACCAGTACCCGCATGTTCACGTCTGTTCCCATCTGATGATCGCTTTGTCGAGCACGAACGCCTCGGCATACTGTGCGTGGCACTGCACCCCACGCATCCGGGCCAGCCCGAGGAAGGCCTGTTCGTCGAACCAGTCGCGGCCCGTCTGCGACGGATAGTGTTCGTGCAGCAGACGCGACTTCTGCTGCGCGAGTGCGTGACTCAGTGGATGGTAGAGGGTGGGAGCCGGAGTGTCGGTCTCCCATTTGAGGATTTCGTAACCCAGGGTCAGGTGGTCACGGAACTCGGTGGGCACCAGTTCGGCGAGCAGCCGATGGTCCTGGTGGGCGTCGCCACGATGCGGCGCGAACACCACCTCGGGTTCACCGCCACGACGAAAGACCGCCAGCGCGTCCTTGATCCGATCCCAGTGCGCGGGCGCGCGGCCGTCGGGCACATCGAGGACGTGCAGTTCCGGCTTGTTGCCCGAGCAGAACGCGGTGAGCGCCGCCCGCTCCTCGTCCTCACGTGCGGTGCCGCCACCGGAGAGGACAAGCGCGCGCACCTCGACCTCGGGATCGGCGCCGGTGAGCGCGAGAAGCGTTGCCCCCATCCCGATCGCGATGTCGTCGCAGTGCGCGCCGAGCACCGCGATCCGGCGCGGCGGGGTGGTGAACAGCCCGATCACGGCCGGTCCCACACCATCCACGGCCGGGTGCCGTTGCGGTAGGCGTCGTCGAGTTCGGCGCGCTCCTTGAAGGTGTCGGCCGGCTTCCAGAAACCCATGTGCTGATATCCGAAGAGCCTGCCTTGCCCGGCGAGCGCGCCGCACGCGTCGGCCACCAGATCGCCGCCAGGGGGCAGCAGATCGAAGATCTCCTGGCTGAGCACGAAATATCCGCCGTTCTCCCACAGCGGCATCTGCGCCACCGGCACGATGTCCTTCACCTCGCCGGTCGGCGAGATGTCCACGCAGTGGAACGAGGACTGCGGCGGCACCACCATCATCGACGCGGCCGCACCCGAGGCATGGAAACGCTCGATCATGGTGTCCAGCGGTGCGTCGGTGAGGACGTCGGCGTAGTTGGCCAGGAAGTACTCGTCGCCGTCGAGGTGCTCGCGCACGCGGCGCAGTCGCTCCCCGATCGCGGATTCGACGCCGGTGTCGACGAAGGTGATCGTCCAGTCGCTGATGTCGCTGCCCAGCAGCTCCACTTCACCGTTGCGGATCACGAAGTCGTTGGACGCCGACTCCTGGTAGGTGAGGAAGAAGTTCTTGATGTGCTCGGCGCCGTAACCGAGACACAGCACGAACTCTGTGTGTCCGTAGTGCGCGTAGTAGCGCATCACGTGCCACAGCAACGGGCGCGGCCCGACCAGCTGCATCGGCTTGGGGACGACGTCGTCGGATCCGCCGCGCATGCGCATGCCGTATCCGCCACAGAACAATACGACCTTCATCGGTTCGTTCACCTTCATTCCGGGAGTGCGCCGGCCGCGACCGGTTCGCCCGTCGTGGCGGCGCGATGCAGCACCGGCAGGGGGTAGATCAGTTCGCCACCCCATTCGCCGACGTGGCTGAGTTGAGCGGTGATCTCGGTTTCGAGATTCCACGGCAGGACCAGCACCACATCGGGCTTGTCCGCGTCGATGCGTTCCGGCGGATGGATCGGAATCCGGGTGCCGGGGGTGTAGCGGCCGTGCTTGTAGGGGTTGCGGTCCACGGTGTATTCGAGCAGGTCGGGCCGGATGCCGCAGTAGTTGAGCAGCGTGTTGCCCTTGCCCGGTGCGCCGTAGCCGACCACCCGCTTGCCCGCGGCGCGGCAGTCGAGCAGGAAACGCAGCAGCTCGTGGCGAACCGATTCGGCACGGGCACCGAGTGCGGCGTAGCCGGCGGGTTCGTGCAGCCCCGCCGCGCGCTCGAGGTCGAGGACCTCGGCGACGCGGGCGGTGGGTTCGGCGACGGCGTCGGGGCGTGCCCACAGCCGGAGCGAGCCACCGTGGGTGTCCAGCAGTTCCACATCGACGACGGTCAGGCCGGCGATCGCCAGCGCGCGCTGCGCCGAATGGACGGTGTAGTACTGGAAGTGCTCGTGGTAGATGGTGTCGAACTGGCCGAGCTGGACCAGGTTCAGCGCGTGGTGCACTTCGATGCTGCACCAGCCGTCGTCGCTGAGCAGGGTGCGCAGTGCGTGGGTGAACCCGCGCAGGTCGGGTACGTGGGCGTAGACGTTGTTGGCGACCACCAGGTCGGCCGGTCCGTGCTCGGCGCGGATCCGCGCGGCCGAATCCTGGTGCAGGAACGCGGTGTCCGTCGGTACGCCGACCTCGCGGGCCGCGAGTCCGACATTGACCGAGGGCTCGATGCCCAGACAGCGGATGCCGCGCGCGACCGCGTGTCGCAGCAGGTAGCCGTCGTTGCTCGCCACCTCGACGACGAACGAATCGGCGCCGAGGCCGAGTCGTTCGGCGGTCGTGGTGACGAACTGCTCGGCGTGACGGACCCAGCTGTCGGAGAACGAGGAGAAGTACGCGTACTCGGTGAAGGTGTCCTCGGGGGTGATCAGCGCCGGGATCTGTAACAGCAGGCAGTCCTCACACAACCGCAGGTGCAGCGGATACGTCGATTCGGGCCGGTCGAGATCGGTGGCGGACAGAAAGCTCTCGCACGGTGGGGTGGCGCCCAGGTCGAGCACGCTCGTGAGCCGTTCGGAGTCGCAGAGTCGACATTGCACGTGGAGCCCCCACCTTCATACCTGTTCACCCGAGCTGTCGCGGCTCTTGCCGGTCATGCCGGAAGTCGGATCAGTGGGCACAGACGTTACAGCGGTGGGCAGAAAGGGTGCCCTGAAACGTTCGGGCGGAAACACATTCATGGTAATTTTCGGAGTAATACCAGGTCGATCCGGCACCGGCTAACTGTCGGCGAGGGCGACCATTCCTCCTCTGTTTGTGATGGCGATCACTTGTGAAAGTGATTGTCCTGCATTCATATCGAAAGGCAATAGCGGCTCGGTGATAGCTGTCCGATTGCGCTGTGAAGTGGCTAACTACTGGAATCCCTTGTGGCGGTGAGTCTTCGGAAAGAACCCCTGCTGGTGGTCTGTAACAATCAACGAGCGGGTATCGAATCGACGGGAAGTAGGACGGCCGCAACGGCCGCATTCCGGTCGACGGGGATCGGGAAACGATTCGTCGCCCGAAGGGGAGGTGTGGGTTCATGAGCTACGAGCTCACCGGTAGTGGCGACGTCGATGTTGTCAACGGCGTCCAGGTGCTGCGCCGTACCCAGCGCGAAAGTTGGCAGAGCGCACTGGTCCAGCGGTTGGCGGCGACCGACGTGATCGCGGTGTTCGGTGCGGTCGCGGCGGCACAGGTCATCCGCTTCGGCGGGCCCGCCGCGCCGCCGCTGGCCTGGCCACTGCCCTACGAGGTCGGCTACTCCGTGGTGTCGCTGGCTCTGGCCGCCGGGTGGCTGGCGTTGCTGCACGGCTACGGCAGCCGCACCCCACAGGTGGTCGGGACCGGGACCGAGGAGTTCCGCAGGCTGGTGTCGGCGACCCTGCGGCTGTTCGGTGTGCTGGCGATCCTCGCGCTGCTGTTCCGGGTGGAGGTCGCGCGCGGCTATCTCGCCATCGCGTTGCCCGCCGGGCTGTTCGCGCTGGTGGCCGGGCGGTTGGCGTGGCGGTGGCGGTTGCGGCGGTGGCGCGCGCAAGGGCGGTGCCATATCGCGGTGCTGGTCGTGGGTTCGCCGGAGGCCGCGCAGGCGATGGCGACGGCGTTCACCGGCGATCCCGGCTCCGGCTATCGCGTGGTCGGTGTCTGCGTGCCCGCGGGATCGGTGGGCCCGCAGTTCGAAACGTCCGACGGGCCGTCGGTGCTCGGCGACGATCGCTCGGTCCTGGAGGCGGTGCGCCGCAGTGGCGCCGACTCCGTAGCCGTGGCCGCGACCGATCATCTCGGACCCGCCGAGTTGCGGCGGATGGCATGGGCATTGGATCCCCTCGGCGTCGATCTGATCGTCGCACCCGGCATCGCCGACATCGCGGGGGCGCGGCTGACCAACCGCCTCGTCGCGGGGATGCCGATGCTGCACATAGACCCGCCGCGCTACGGACGAGCGAAGTCGAGCCGAAAAGCGCTGTTCGATGTGTGTTTCGCCGCGACCGTGCTGGTGCTCGTCGCGCCGATGCTGGCCGCCATCGCGATCGCGGTGAAGATGACGAGCGCGGGGCCGGTGTTCTACCTGTCGGAGCGGATCGGGCGCGACGGTATTCCGTTCCGGATGATCAAGTTCCGCAGCATGCTCGTCGACGCCGACAGCACGGTGGAGGCGCTCATCGAGCACCACGGTGGAAATCCGTTGTTCTTCAAGGTCAAAGACGATCCGCGAGTGACCGCCGTCGGCCGTTTCCTGCGCAAGTACAGCCTCGACGAGCTGCCCCAATTCTTCAACGTGCTGCGCGGCGACATGAGCGTCGTCGGGCCACGGCCGCAGGTGCAACGTGAGGTCGACAGCTACGACGGGGAGATGCGACGGCGGCTGCTGGTGAAGCCGGGCGTCACCGGGTTGTGGCAGGTCAGCGGACGGTCGGATCTGTCGCCGGAGGACTCGGTGCGCCTCGACCTGTCCTACGTCGAGAACTGGTCGATGGTGCTGGATCTGGCGTTGATCGCGCGCACAGTCGGGGCGGTCACCCGCGGCGACGGCGCGTATTGAAACCGGGGTGGCGAGTCGACTCACCACCCCGGCTCGGTGACGCGGAGCGCACGCCCGCGGTCAGCGCAGGTCGCGCCGGCGGAAGGCCATGAGCCCCACCACGATTCCCGCCCCCGCCAGGGCGAGCAGGTAGGCGATCGGCACGATGTCGAACGCCGCACCCGGCAGCTTCGGCGGGTGGACGAAGGGCACCAGATCGAGGATCCACTGCGAGAAGCTGCCCAGCGAGCCCAGCACGAAGATCACGATCATCGCGCTCAGCACGCCCCACGCGAGTGCCGCGTACTTGGGCAGTGCGCCGAACAGCAGCATCGCGACGGCGGTGACCACCCAGACCGCGGGCAGTTGCACCGCGACCGCGCCCAAGGATTCGCCGACCTTGCCGGGAAGGTCGCCGTCTGTCGCGCCCCAGACGATGCCGATCGCCGAGCCCGCGGTCAGCAGTGCCACGGCAGGTCCGCCGATCGCGAACAGCAGGTGGCTCGACGCGTAGCGCACGCGGCTCACCGCGGCGGCCAGAACCGTCTCCGCGCGCCCTGAGTTCTCCTCCTCGTGCAATCGCAGCACAGCCGACACGGAGTAGGCGGCGGCCGCGGCGGCCAGCATGGCGACCGCGTAGGCGATGAACGACTTCTCCAGATCGGCCGACCCGCCCATCGAGGTGACCACATCCTGCAGGGTGCCGCTGTCGTCGAGCATGCCGCCGATGCTGTCGACCGCACCGCCGATGAGCAGACCGTAGAGGGCGAAACCGGTCGTCCAGGCGAGCAGCGAACCTCGCTGCAGTCGCCAGGCCAGCCCCACCGGACCCGACAGCGCGGTGCCCGCGACGGCCGGTCCGGGTCGGTCGGCCAGCAGTCCCGCGCCGATGTCGCGAGTCCGCAGCAACCGATAGGCGAGCAGGGTCGCGCCGGTGGCGAGGGCGGCCATCGGCACGAGCACCCACCAGCGTTCGTCGGCGAACGGGCGGATCTGCAGGCACCATCCCAGCGGCGAAAACCAGGACAGCACACCGTTTCCCGCATCGCCGACCGCACGCACCGCGAACGCCGCGCCCAGCCCGCCCAGCGCGATGCCGCGGGCGAGCCGCGCGCCGGTGCTGACCTGCGCCGCCACGGCGGCCACCGCACCCCAGACCACGCCGGAGCCGGCGAGTGCGGCGCCGAAGGCGACCGACCCTGCGACGGGCAGATCGGTGGCCATCAGTGAAGCGGTACAGGCGATTCCGGCAACCGCCGAAGCCCCGTAGGCGAGCAGCAGTGCTCCGGTGAGACCGGCGAAGCGGCCGATGCTGGTGGCGCCGACCAGTTCCGCGCGCCCGGTCTCCTCCTCGACCCTGGTGTGGCGGATGACCGTGAGCACCGCGGCGATCGCGATCATCGCGTACATCGCCCCGGCCTTCCAGGTGCCGATGGAACCGAGTGCCGAGCTGAAAACGGGGCCGTACATGGCGATCAGCGCGGGGCTGGCCGCCGTGGTCGCCGCGAAGTGGTCGAGTTGTTCTCCGGTGGTGTAGATGTCCTTGATCGACACGATCTGCAGCGCGGGCATCAGCCCGATCAGCAGCGACCACAGCGGCGCGACCACCCGGTCGCGGCGCAGATACAGGCGCAGCATCTGACCGGTGCCGGCGAATTCGCCTGCGGTGCGGGCAGTTCCGGCGAAGCGAGGGAGAGCGGCTGTCGCAGTCATGCCCGCACCTTCTCCGCGGTCTCGGCACCGTCGACGTGGTAGTGGCGGAGGAACAGATCCTCGAGCGTCGGTGGCGCGCTGGTCAGGCTGCGGACCCCCGCGTCGCCGAGTACCCGGATCAGCGCGCCGAGGTGGTCGGCATCGACCTGGCAGCGCAGGGTCGAACCGTCTCGTTCGATGTCGCCGACCCCGGGCATCGTGCTCAGATCGCCGGGATCGCCGATCAGGTCGGCGGTGATGGCAGTGCGGCTCAGATGGCGCAGATCGTTGAGTGAACCGGATTCGACGGTGCGGCCGGCGCGGATGATGGTGACCCGGTCGCACAGGTGCTCGACCTCGGACAGGATGTGGCTCGACAGCAGCACCGTCGCGCCACGGGCGGCGGCATCGTGCACACAGTCCTGGAAGACCTGCTCCATCAACGGGTCCAGACCCGAGGTCGGCTCGTCGAGGATCAGCAGATCCGCGTTCGCCGAAAACGCCGACACCAGTGCGACTTTCTGCCGGTTGCCCTTGGAATAGGTACGGGCCTTCTTGGTGGGGTCGAGTTCGAATCGTTCGATCAGCTCGCCGCGTCGTGACTCGTCCAACCCCCCGCGCATGCGGGCGAGCAGGTCGATCGTCTCACCGCCCGACAGCGACGGCCACAGCGTGACATCGCCGGGGACATAGGCGATCCGGCGATGCAGGTCGACGGCATCGGTCCAGGGGTCGCGGCCGAAGACCGCGGCTTCGCCACCGGTCGCGCGCAGGACTCCGAGCAGGATGCGGATGGTGGTGGACTTGCCTGCGCCGTTGGGACCTAGGAAACCGTGGATCTCGCCGGTGCTGACGTGTAGGTCGAGTCCGTCGAGCGCGGTGAAGCGGCCGAACGTCTTTCGCAGGTCCGCGACATCGATGACCCGGTCGGTGGTGGGGGAGGGCATCGTCTACTCCTCGAAAAGGGTGTCGAGCATGGTGGAATCGGTGAGTAATCCTTGGGTGTAGAGCTCGAGCGCCGGGAAGGTGATCTCGTCGGACAGCTCACGAATCGCCTTGCGGTAATCGAGTTTTCCTTCGCGCTGCATGCGCATCTGGAGGTAGAGGTTCATCGCGCCGACATGGCAGAGCACGATGTAGCGAGCGCGTGCCGCGTGGTCGCGACTCGGTTTGGCCTTGCCCTCGTCGACGGCGGTCTGCATGTACTGCTCCGCGTCGGAGATCATGTGTTCGAGCAAGGACTCCGACAGCGGGCCGCCTGCCTGGAAGCTGCGCAGCATGTAGGCCACCAGAGGTGCGTACATCTCGAGTTCGGCCATCGCGTTCAAGATCCCCGCGGGACCGGGCGCCTGGATCGCGCGCAGCTTCTCGTCGCGGATGATCTCGAGCACACGATCGTCGCAGACCGCGCGCAGGCCGTCCTTGGAGCCGAAGTGATGGTTCACCAGCCCGGGTGACACCCCGGCCGCGGCGGCGATGGCCCGTACGCCGACGCCGAACCCCTGCTCACCGAACAATTCGATCGCGGCATCGCGAATCCTGGCGGCGGTGGTGAGATCGGCTGAACGCATGTTCAATATGTTAAACGCGTGTTCAATTCGTTGGCAAGACTTTCGCCCGCTCCGAGTTTCGGGCCTGGGGGACCCATCGTGTGCGGGCTAATGTCGAAGCCATGGCTACCGGCACATCGACGACGGCAGAACATCTCCGCGCAGCGCTGGACGGACCGTGGCGCACGGTCAGGGAGCAGGCGCGCACCCAGCTCGCCGGTGCGGAATTCACCGACGATCCCGAACTCGACATCCACGCGGCGAGAGCGCGCGTGCTCGACCAGATGCGGGTCATCGCGACCATGGGCTACCCCGAACGCGGTTTCCGGCCCGAGAACGGCGGCACCGGTGATCCCGGCGGCGCGGTCATCGGGCTGGAGATGCTCGCCTACACCGACCTGTCGTTGTGGGTGAAATCCGGCGTGCAGTGGGGACTGTTCGGTGGCGCGGTGGAGAACCTGGGCACCGAACGTCACCGTGACTTCATCAAGCGCCTGATCTCGCTCGATCTGCTCGGCTGTTTCGCGATGACCGAGTCGGGCCACGGCAGCGATGTCGCCGATCTGGAGACCACGGCCACCTATGACCCGGCCACCCAGGAATTCGTCATCAACACCCCGACCCCGTCGGCGCGCAAGGACTACATCGGTGGCGCCGCGGTGCACGCGCGGATGGCCGCGGTGTTCGCCCAGCTGATCGTCGGCGGCGAGAGCAAAGGGGTGCACTGTCTGCTGGTGCCGATCCGTGACGACCTCGGCGCGGACCTGCCCGGCGTGACGACCTACGACGATGGGCTCAAGGGCGGCCTGCCCGGTGTCGACAACGGCCGGATCGTCTTCGACCAGGTGCGGATCCCCCGCGAGAACCTGCTCAATCGCTACGCCGACGTGTCGCCGGACGGCACCTACAGCTCGGAGATCGAGAACCCGAGCCGCCGCTTCTTCACCACCCTCGGCACGCTGGTGCGTGGCCGGGTCAGTGTCGGCGGCGCGGCCGCGGCCGGCGCGCGGGTGGCACTGAGTATCGCCGTCCGCTACGCGCTGGCGCGCCGCCAGTTCGCCGACCCCGATACCGGTGAAGAGACCCTGCTGATGGACTACCGCAGCCATCAGCGCAGGCTGCTGCCGCTGGTCGCGAAGTCGTTCGCGCTGGCCTTCGCCCAGAACGACCTGGTGCGCCGGATGGACGAGATCCAGCGCGGGGAGAACACCGAACCGAGCTCACAGCGGGCGCTGGAGAAGCGTGCCGCCGGTCTGAAGGTGGCTCAGACCCGCCACGCCACCAGGGCCATTCAGGAATGTCGCGAAGCCTGCGGCGGCGCGGGATATCTCACCGAGAACCGCCTGGTCACGCTGAAGGCCGACACCGATGTGTTCACCACCTTCGAGGGCGACAACGTCGTGTTGACCCAGCTCGTGGCGAAGGAACTGCTCACGGCCTACTCCGACGAGGTCCGCGACCTCGACGCGCTCGGCTGGGTGCGCTTCGCCGCCACCATGGCCGGTGACGTGGTGCGCAAACGCTCCGGCGTGCGTCAGCTGATCCAGACCCTGCGCGACCGCAACGACGAGTCCGTCGACGAAGGCGACCTGTCCAAACGCGACGTCCAGCTGCAGCTGTTCGCCGACCGCGAGGACTACCTGCTGCGCACCGCCGCGCACCGGTTGCGCGCCCGCGCCGCCGACACCGGCCCGTTCGAGGCGTTCAACAATGCCCAGGACCACATCCTGGCCGCCGGCGCCGCGCACATCGACCGGCTGGTGCTCGAGGAGTTCGTCGACGGCATCGCCACCATCGAGGACCCCGATGCCAAGGCGCTGGCCGAAACCGTCTGTGACCTCTTCGTCTACGCCTCGCTGGAGGAGAACCTGGCCTGGTACATCATGCACCGGTTCATGTCGGTGGAGCGGGCCAAGGCGGTGCGGCGCGGGGTGAACGAACTCGTCGACCGCCTGCGCCCGGACGCGCTGAACCTGGTGGAGGCGATGGGTGTGCCCGAGACGATGCTGCGCGCCGAAATGCTGCACGACGCCAGCGTTTTCGATCGCCGCTAGACGGCGCGCCGGGCGTGTAGGGCATCGGAGATCCAGCACAGGCCGATCGCCATCGAGGCGGCCGCTGCCGCCCCACCGAGGACATCGGTGGGGTGGTGGTAGCCCAGCTCGGCCATCGCGGGGGTGATCGCGATCAGGGCGAGCACGGTGAGCGTCGCGACCGCGATCCGTATCCGGAGGTCGGTCACCAGGCACGCGAAAGTTGTTGCGACAGCGACCATGTGGACGGTATGCCCGCTCGGGTAGGCGAGATGGTCGTCGAGTCGGCGATCCCACAGTGGTTTCAGCAACCAGGTGTTGACCGCCAAGGCGACCTCGGGAACCACCAGCATGGTCACGGCCCGCCACCACTGCCGATGGAGCGCGAAAAAGGCACACGCGGCCAGGAGCAGCGCCACGACCACCGGCGCGTTACTCGGCGTGACGAGTACGTGCGCCAGGCCCGGGGAGACGGTGTCGGTCGTCGCCACCGAATCCAGCTCGCTCGGGCCGCCGTCCGCGGGGAACGTCAACGGGACCGACGCGGTCAGTACGGCACCGGCGCCGATCGCCGCCACTCGCACAGCGGAGGCACTACCGACACGGTCGATCACGAACGCGACGATAGCCGCCGTCCGGCCCCGCTCAGGCCGGACCGTAGGTGAGTACCGCCGTGACCAGGAACCACAGCACCCACACGATGGCCACGATCATGCCGAGAGCGAGGGTGATCCGCAGGAACGCCCGGCCGAAATCGAGATCGCCGCCGACCCGCGGATACAGCTTCCACGGGCTGTACCACGGTGCGATCATCCCCCGGGACTGCGCCTGGCGTTCGAGCTCGGCCTGTTGCTCGGCGTAGGACTCCGCGGCCGCCTGGGTGGGCCCGCCGTGCCACAGCGTCACGTCGATCGGGCCGAGGAAGCCCTCGTTGAGCAGATCCTGTGGTGCGGGCAGGAACGGCAGGATGCCGAGGCCACGGAACGCGATGGCGACGTCGTTGGCCGTCCAGAGGTTGTGTTCCTTCTCGGCCAGCAACTCGAAGTACATCTCGAGCCGATGCGGGTCGTCGGTGACGATCACATCGAAGCTCGGGTCGCTCCAGCCCTGGTGCACGTCGATCTGGGCGCCGGGCATCGGCACGATCAGGCCGAGACCGTGCACCGCGCGCTGGCCGAGCCCGCGCGCGGCGAGATAGTCCTGCAGGGCGAAGGTGTGATCACGCGAACGTTCCAGCGGCGTCGATTTCTCCGCGCCCGCGAACTGGGCGAGTTCGCCGGAGACCATCCACGGACCGTTGAGCGGGATCTCGAGTACGCCGTCCTGCGGGGCGGTGAAGGTCTCCGCCTCGATGATCACGCAACTGGTCGGAGTCCAGACCACCGCGTCGAACTGATGCAGCCGATCCTGGTGGAACAGGCTGCAGTTGATCGTGGCGACGCCGTGCGGGCTCGCCGGGTCCTTCCACGTGCGCAACCAGTCGATCAGTGCCGCCTCGGCATCGCTGCCTGCCGCATTCTGCACGCGCACGAGCATGGAGACCGCCCTTCGTTGTGCCGAGAACCGTTGGCGTACATCGTAGCTCGATCAATCCTGTTCGGCGGCGATCGTACCCGCGTCCACGGCCGCGACGAGGTCGGCGTGATCGGCCTCGGTGCGGTCGGCGTAGCGCACCGCGAAGCGGGCCACCGAGTCCTCGAACCGGTCGTCGTCGTCATCGTCGGTTTCCAGATATCCCGCCAGCGCGCGCGGGTCGAGGGAGCGAGCATGCGCGCGGGCCAGTAGCGCGCCGGCGAGGCGGCCGTAGTCGTCGAGATCGTCGGCGGACAGTTCCGCCGGGTCGATGCTGCCTTTGAGATTGCGGAACTGACGCACGATGAAGGGCAGCGACTCGTCGAGTTCGACGGTCGTCCAACCGAGCAGGATGTCGGTCTCGGACTGCACGGTCCGCGCGCCGACCACGATCCGCTCGCCCTCGTGCCGGGGCTCGGTGGGCGGCAGGAACGGGGCGAGGGCCGACGGGCGCGCCTGCTTGACCTGCAACACCACCGCCTCGCCGTCGTTGCCGTGCAACAGCGCCACATAGCTGTGCAGGCCGACGCTGCCGGTGCCGACGATGCGGAACGCGACATCGGAGACCGCGAACCTGGCCAGGAGGTTGCGCCGGGACTCCCGGATGGTGCCCGCGTAGCGTTCCAGGCCGTCGATCACGGCTTCCGACACCGGCGTGTCGACCGCGGTCAGCACGGGCGGATCGCTGACGAAACGGTGCTTGCGGATGTCGGTCTCGTGGTCGTCGAGGTGCTCGGTCCACTTCGCCACCACCTTGGCGCTGGTGTTCTTGCGCGCCTTCTTCGCGGCCTTCTTGAAGTCGTCGAGCAGGTCTTCGGCTTTGGCGCTGGTGAGGATCGACTCGTCGGGCAACGCGGTCCAGGACTGCATGAACGGCATGTCGGCCAATTCGCCGACGGTACGACGGTAGGAGCGGGCGGCATCGCGTGCCGCGCGCAGGCAATCGTCCTCGTCGACGCCGCTCTCGCGTCCCGCCAGCACGAGGCTTGCCGCCAGGCGCTCCAGATCCCACTCCCACGGGCCCATGACCGTCTCGTCGAAATCATTGATATCCATCACGATCTCGCCGCGCTGCGTGCCGTAGAGGCCGAAGTTGGCGGCGTGGGCGTCACCACAGATCTGGGCGGCCAGACCACTGTCGGGTCCGGCGGCGAGGTCGGCGGCCATCAGGCCCGCGGCGCCGCGAAAGAAGGTGAACGGTGAGGCGATCATCCGCCCGATCCGCAACGGGATCAGACGTTCGATCCGGCCGCGGTTGCTGATGTCGATGAATTCGCGCACCGTCGGCCGATCGGGGCTCGCCGCGGCACGGTTACGCTCGGTGACAGGCACCCGCCGCCGGGCAGCCCGGCCACGTTCGCGGGCCTCCTCGGCGGAGACGTAGGAACGCAGATCAATACCACTGTCGGACACGATTGCCGAGGTTAGCCGTTTGCCGCGCGCCGGGCAGGGTGGCGCTCGGTACTCAGCGGAGTTGACGGCGTTTCGGCGTGGCCGGATGGCGCCGGACGGGGTCGGTGCGGTAAGCAGGGGCGTGGCAACCGAATCAGGAACGCCGGGCACGCACGACACCGAAACCGGTGGCGTGTTCAGCGACCGCATCCTGACCGTGCCCAACGCGCTGAGCGTGGTGCGGTTGATCGGCATCCCCGTCTTCCTCTGGCTCCTCCTGGTCCGCCACGCCGACGGCTGGGCCTTCGCCTTGCTGATCGCCAGCGGCTTCACCGATTTCCTCGACGGCAAACTCGCCCGATTGCTCGATCAGTCCTCGCGGCTGGGAGCGCTGCTCGACCCGCTCGTCGATCGGCTCTATCTGGTGACGACCCTGGTGGCCTTCGTCGTGCGCGGCCTGCTGCCGTGGTGGCTGGCGGTGATCTTGATCGCACGCGATCTGGTACTCACCGCGACCCTTTCGGTGTACAAGCGGCGCGAGCTACCGGCGCCGGAAGTGATCTACCTGGGCAAAGCCGCCACTTTCGCGCTGATGTCGGCGCTGCCGTGGATCTTGACCGGGGAGATGGACTGGGCGGGGGCGAGTTTCGGGTGGGCCTTCGGCTGGGCACTGCTGATCTGGGGCACGGCACTCTACGTCTGGACCGGGCTGCTCTACGCGGGGCTCGCGGTCGCGGTCGCGCGATCGATACCGCCTGTGCCGCACCGCGGGAGCTAGTCGATACTGTTGCGTGCAACGTCGACGATGAAAGGACGTCCAGTGACCCGGACCCCTGAGGAACTGCGCTACACCGAAGAGCACGAATGGGTGCGGCGGACCAGCCCCACGGCGGTCCGTGTCGGCATCACCGATTACGCCCAGTCACAGCTGGGTGACGTCGTGTTCGTCCAGCTGCCCGACGTCGACAAAGACGTGACCGTCGGCGACAGCATCGCCGAGGTCGAGTCGACCAAGAGCGTGTCCGACATCTACGCTCCGCTCACCGGCAAAGTCGTTGCGGTGAACGAGGATCTGGTTCAGACGCCGGAGACGCTCAACGAAGATCCCTACAACGGGGGATGGCTGTTCGAGCTCGCGTTCGACGACGAGGCAACCCTCGATTCCGCCCTCGGTGAACTGCTGGATGCAGCGGGTTACCAAGGAGTTATCGGGGGCTGACTCAGCCTTCACAGTTCTCCCTGCACGGGCACGCCCCGGCAGGGTACGGTCAAAGCCAAGCGGATACGTCGGGGAATCGACGCCGGGATCTTTTCCTGGCGATGTGATCGCGCCGGTCGTGTCGCCGAATACAGCACCTGCTTGCATGGATAATCAGGTTCGAGGAGGAGAGAAACGGTGAGCGAGAACAGGGACCCGGGTTACGGGGAAACCGCGGCCGAGACGACGTCGGTCTTCCGCGCGGACTTCCTCAACGAGGTCGACGCGTCGCGCTCCGCAGAGCCGACCGGCGAACAGCCGGTTCAGGGCGTCGAGGGCCTGCCGGCCGGTGCGGCCCTCCTGGTGGTCAAGCGTGGCCCGAACGCGGGCTCGCGTTTCCTGCTGGATCAGCCGACCACTTCGGCCGGCCGTCATCCCGACAGTGACATTTTTCTGGATGACGTCACCGTCAGCCGTCGGCATGCCGAGTTCCGTCAGGACGACGACTCGTTCCAGGTCGTCGATGTGGGCAGCCTCAACGGCACCTACGTCAACCGGGAGCCGGTGGACTCCTCGGAGCTGCAGAACGGCGACGAGGTCCAGATCGGCAAGTTCCGGCTGGTCTTCCTGACCGGTCCGCGCACGCAGGCGAACGAGTCGGCGTCGGGCGCGGGGTCGCGATGACCCCAACGGTACTGGTGCCCGTGACGGGCACAGTGCTGTGACAGGGGCGGCGCAGTGGGCGCGCGGAGGGATGTCGATCGGCTCCGTACTCGACCTGCTGCGACCAGATTTTCCTGATATCACCATCTCCAAGATCCGGTTCCTCGAATCCGAGGGCCTGATCCGGCCGGAACGGACACCGTCGGGATACCGGCGGTTCTCGGTGGCCGACTACGAACGGCTGCGTTTCGTGCTGACCGCGCAACGCGATCAGTACCTGCCGTTGAAGGTGATCAAGGAGCAGTTGGAAGCGATCGACAGTGGTGCGGCGACGTTGGGCGTGCGTGAAGCGCGCGCCCGCGCGCACTCCCACCACGGCGACGCGGAGGCCGGGCACAGTGTGTCCGGCTCCGCGGAGGCCGATGCCGAGGCGAAGAGCCCGGCCGCGCCACGCCGCCTCGGTATCGTGACGGGCGCGATCACGCCCGAGGAATTACGTGTCGATGTCGGCGTGCGGCTCACCAGGTCCGACCTGCTCGCCAAGGCCGACATCGACGACCGTTTCCTCGACGATCTGCTGCGCGCGGGACTCATCGTCCCCGGTGCGGGCGGATTCTTCGAGTCCGATGCGGTCACGCTCGCACACGCGGCCAAGGCGATGGCCGAATTCGGCCTGGAGGCACGTCATCTGCGCGCCTTCAAACTCGCCGCCGACCGCGAGGCCGCGCTGATCGCACAGATCGCCGCGCCCATCGCGAAGAGTCGCGATGCCGATGCGCGCGCTCGCGCCGAGGAGACCGTGCGCGAACTCGCGGCGCTGTCGCTGAACCTGCACGCCGCATTGGTCAAAGCCGCGGTGCGCACAGCCCTCGGCGGCTGACACACCCGGCCTGGTGATCAGGTATCGCCCCGGCTACACACCGATTTCGGCGCGAACGTCTTTCTTGCGCGCCCCAGAATTCGCCTAGACTCGTTGATACGGCGAGCTGTGCAGCTGTCGTGCCGGCCGGCGGCCGAGTATGGGAGGCAGGACTTACTCATGAGCGAGATGCGTGTCATCGGCATCCGTGTCGAGCAGCCACAGAACCAGCCCGTGCTGCTGCTGCGGGAGGCTTCGGGGGAGCGGTATCTGCCGATCTGGATCGGGCAGGCCGAGGCCACCGCGATCGTGCTCGAGCAGGAGGGGGTCACGCCGATCCGTCCGCTCACTCACGATCTGATCAAGATTCTGATCACCGAGCTGGGACACACACTCAAGGAAGTGCGGATCGTGGATCTGCAGGAGGGCACCTTCTACGCGGATCTGGTCTTCGACGGCGACCTGCGGGTCTCGGCGCGGCCGTCGGACTCGGTGGCGATCGCCTTGCGCGTCGGGTGCCCGATCTACGCCGAAGAACCGGTGCTCGCCGAGGCGGGCTTGGTGATGCCCGACGAACGCGAGGACGAGGTGGAGAAGTTCAAGGAGTTCCTGGAGTCGGTCTCGCCCGACGACTTCAAGGCGACCGACAGCTGACCACGATCTTCTAAACCTGAAGTAGAGGTCCAGGGAATCGCGGCGTTTGGTGCTTGGTGTGACAACACCGCAGGTCCGACAATGGCAGGAGTAACCTCGAAAGTCGGGCAACATCCGTCGTGACTCCGACCCGAGAACGTCGGCAGAAGGAGCGATCAGTGGAAGAACAAACGCAGGATGTCGTACAGCCTGGCTTGTTCCCGGACGACTCGGTTCCGGACGATCTGGTCGGCTACCGGGTGCCGAGCGCGTGTCAGGTCGCCGGCATCACCTACCGTCAGCTCGACTACTGGGCCCGGACCGGGCTGGTCGTGCCGTCGATCCGTGGTGCGGCGGGATCGGGCAGCCAGCGGCTGTACTCGTTCAAGGACATCCTTGTCCTCAAGATCGTGAAGCGGTTGCTGGACGCGGGCATCTCTTTACAGAACATCCGGATCGCCGTCGATCACCTGCGCAGTCGTGGCGTGGGCGATCTGGCCGGGATCACCCTGTTCTCCGACGGAACCTCGGTGTACGAGTGCACCTCGCCCGAGGAAGTCGTCGATTTACTGCAGGGCGGCCAGGGAGTCTTCGGCATCGCCGTCGGTGGCGCCATGCGTGAGCTGACCGGCGCGATCGCGGACTTCCCGGCAGAACGAGCCACCGCCATCACCGACCGCCCCGAAGACGAGCTCTCCTTCCGCCGCAAGGTGAGAGAGAACCGCAAGACCGGTTAGTGACCAGCGCTACACCCCCGGCGTGCCCCTGGTGGCGCGACCGGGGGTTTGCTGCATCTAGAATCAGTGGTGCGTCGCCGCCGTGCGGGAGAGTCCTCGGTTCGCGAGAATCGGGGCGCCGAAGGAGCAGCACCTCCCCGTCAATCTCTCAGGCAACAGGGACCGCACGGTGATTCGACGCCTCTGGAAAGCGGTGGCATCCGGCTGCCCGCCCACGGGGAAAGGGGCACGGTCACCGATCTTCGGGGCCGGGTTTCCGAATCTCTCAGGCGCACAGACAGAGGGGGAGGGCTGGTACCCGTCGACCACGAGGTCGACCCGCCCGACCTGGAGCTGCCCGTGACCCGTTCGTTCGCCGACCGCCACATCGGACCCGATTCCGACGAACTCGCCCGGATCCTCGCGACCATCGGCGTCGAGTCCATCGACGCACTCGCGACCACGGCGCTGCCCGCCACGATCCTCGACGAATCCGGCCTCGGCGCGCTGCCCGCGCCCGCCTCCGAGCACGAGGTGCTCGAGGAACTGGCCACGCTGGCGCAGGCGAACACCGTCGCCACCTCGATGATCGGTCTGGGCTACTACGACACCCTTACCCCGCCGGTGCTGGTGCGCAATCTGCTCGAGAACCCCGCCTGGTACACCGCCTACACCCCGTACCAGCCCGAGATCAGCCAGGGCAGGCTCGAGGCGCTGCTCAACTTCCAGACCATGGTGTCGGATCTGACCGGCATGGACGTCGCCAACGCCTCCATGCTCGACGAGGCCACCGCCGCGGCCGAGGCGATGACGCTGCTGCGCCGCGCGGGCAAGTCCAAGTCGAATCGGCTGCTGATCGACGCCGACCTGTTCCCGCAGACCAAGACCATCATCGGGACCAGGGCCGAGCCGCTCGGCATCGAGATCATCGAGGCCGACCTGTCGACCGGGGAGCTGCCGGAGGGCGAGTTCTTCGGCGTGATCGTGCAGACTCCGGGCGCGTCGGGCCGCATCGTCGACTGGACCTCGCTGTTCGCCGCCGCCCACGAGCGTGGCGCGCTGGTCGCCGCCGGTGCCGATCTGCTCGCGATGACGCTGAGCACCCCGCCCGGTGAACAGGGTGCCGACGTGTGCTTCGGTACCACCCAGCGCTTCGGCGTGCCGATGGGCTTCGGTGGCCCGCATGCCGGTTACCTCGCCGTGCGCACCGCCTTCGCCCGTCAGTTGCCCGGTCGCCTGGTCGGCGTGTCCGTCGATGCCGACGGCGCGCCCGCCTACCGTCTGGCGCTGCAGACCCGTGAGCAGCACATCCGCCGCGAGAAGGCCACCTCGAACATCTGTACCGCCCAGGTGCTGCTGGCCATCGTCGCCGCGATGTACGCGAGCTACCACGGCGCCAACGGCCTGCGCGCCATCGCGCGCCGGGTGCACCAGCACGCCGCTGCCGTCGCGAGCGGCCTCGGTGGCGCCGTGGTGCACGGTGCCTTCTTCGACACCGTGCTCGCCCACGTGCCCGGCGGCGCGGAAGCTGTTGTCGCCAAGGCGAAGTCGAAGGGCATCAACCTGCGCCTGGTCGACGCCGACCACGTCGCCATCGCCTGTGACGAGGCCACCACCGACGCGCATGTCGCGGCCGTCGTCGAATCCTTCGGCACCGCACTGACTCCCGACGCGGGCGCGGGCGCCGAGCCCGCCGCGATCGAGACCCGCACCTCGGACTACCTGACCCACCCGGCGTTCACCCGCCACCACACCGAGACCGCCATGTTGCGCTACCTGCGCGCGCTCTCGGACAAGGACATCGCACTGGACCGCAGCATGATTCCGCTCGGTTCGTGCACGATGAAGCTCAACGCGACCGCGGAGATGGAGCCCATCACCTGGCCCGGCTTCGCCCGCCTGCACCCCTTCGCGCCGACCGAGGACACCCCCGGCATCCGCAAGCTGATCGCCGACCTTGAGCGGTGGCTGGCCGAGATCACCGGCTACGACGCGGTGAGCCTGCAGCCCAATGCCGGTAGCCAGGGCGAGTACGCGGGCTTGCTCGCGATCCGCCGCTACCACCTCGATCGCGGTGACGATCACCGCGACACCTGCCTCATCCCGTCCAGCGCGCACGGTACCAACGCCGCCTCGGCGGCCATGGTCGGCATGCGCGTCGAGGTGGTCAAGTGCCGCGCGAACGGTGACGTCGACCTCGACGACCTGCGTGCCAAGATCGCCGACCACGCCGATCGGCTGGCCTGCATCATGATCACCTACCCGTCCACCCACGGCGTCTACGAGCACGAGGTCGCCGAGTTGTGCGCGCTCGTGCACGATGCCGGCGGCCAGGTGTACGTCGACGGCGCCAACCTCAATGCCCTTGTCGGGCTTGCCCGTCCGGGCCGGTTCGGCGGCGACGTGAGCCACCTGAACCTGCACAAGACCTTCTGCATCCCGCACGGCGGCGGCGGCCCCGGCGTCGGCCCGGTCGCGGTGGGTGCGCACCTGGCGCAGTACCTGCCCGGTGACCCGCTCGAAGCCGGTTCGCACGCGGTGTCGGCGGCGAACTACGGTTCCGCGTCGATCCTGCCGATCACCTGGGCCTACATCCGGATGATGGGCGCCGAGGGCCTGCGCGCGGCGACGCTGACCGCGATCGCGTCGGCCAACTACATCGCCCGGCGCCTCGACGCCTACTTCCCGGTGCTCTACACCGGCGAGAACGGCATGGTCGCCCACGAGTGCATCCTGGATCTGCGGGAGATCACCAAGCAGACCGGCGTCACCGTCGACGATGTGGCCAAGCGACTGGCCGACTACGGTTTCCACGCGCCGACCATGAGCTTCCCGGTCGCGGGCACCCTGATGGTGGAACCCACCGAGAGCGAGAACCTCGAGGAGATCGACGAGTTCATCGCCGCCATGATCGCCATCCGTGGTGAGATCGACCAGGTCGCGGCCGGGGTGTGGCCGGTGACCGACAACCCGCTGCGCGGTGCGCCGCACACCGCGGCCAGCCTGGTCGCCGAGTGGAACCACCCGTACAGCCGGGAGACCGCGGTGTACCCGCGCGGTATCGGCCATGCTCGTCCGAAGGTCTGGCCTTCTGTGCGGCGCATCGACGGTGCGTTCGGTGACCGCAATCTGGTGTGCTCGTGCCCGCCGCTGGATGCCTACGAAGACTGATCGGTAGTCCTGACAAATGGCCCCGCCGACCTTGTCGGCGGGGCCATTTGTTGTCTGTGTGTCGCCAGGTGACGTTGCAGTCGCGGCATGGTTGCCGAAAGTGAATTCTCATCGGCCGTACTGGCGGCGTGTCACATACCGAATGTCTTGTTTGCAGTTATTCAGGGAATGGCCAGTATGTGTCGAGCTGTCAAATGGTCTCGCTATTAAGTCAAGCCCCGAATATCGGTGGCAAACGATTTGGTATATTCGGCGCGCGACACGCGCGAGATCGGTATGTCCACCATAAAATCCGGAGCCGTGGTCTGCTCTAGGCGTTCCATGGAGTGTCGAATGTCGACAGGACTGCGATCAGCGGATTCGATCGATCGATGAGTTCGACTGCCGTCATGGCAAGATTTGCCGATCACGCTGGGTATATGCCATATCGGGGCCGGAGGTCGCACCGTCGGTGACCGGTCTGCATCGCGAGCGGCAGCGCGACATCCGCAGCTCCATCGCTTCGACCTGCGGTGTTGTCGGAATATTGGTTTCGCACGGAATGTCCGAATTCGCGACCGACCTGAATTGAATTGTTACTAGGGTGTTCCCTGAAAATCGTATGCCAGCTGTTTGCTGTCAGGCTAATGTCGAGGAGATGTTTCGGATAGGAGTCGGCTGGGTACCGCACCTCGCGGGGTGTCGGATCGGTGTCTACCGGATCCGTATCGGTCCTGAATACAGCAAGGGGAATTCGTATGGCTGTTCGGCAGTAAAGCGACCCGCATTCGGCGGTTGTGGTACACGTGAATACGTGGGGTAGGAAAGCGCACGGATTTGCATACTCGGAGTCTGTGCTAGGTCGATAGCCATGCGAGGGGTCGGTTGATCATGGAGTCTGTCGAGAGCTGTGCCGGTAATCAGGAGCTTATTCCGCTTTCCTCTGCGCAATACGGCATGTGGTTCGCGGACAGTGCGCATAGTGGACCGGCGACCAACATCGCGCAATACGTCGAGATCGAGGGGCGGATCGACGTCGCCCTGTTCAACGCGGCGGTGCATGAGGCGGCCGAGGAGACCGAGTCGCTCATGGTGCGGGTAGTCGAGGTGGAAGGTCGTCCCTACCAGGTCGTCGACCGTGACATCACGTTCAACGAACTCGTGCTCGACTTCGGCACGCACAGCGATCCGATGGCCGCGGCGCTGGAATGGATGCGCCGCGACTACACCCGGCAGATCGACATCACCCGAGATCAACTCGCGGTCACGCGGCTGATCAGGATCAGCGATGACCTGCACCTGTGGTACGCGCGCGCCCACCACCTCGTGATCGACGGCTATGGCGCGTTCAACGTGTTGTGCCGGGTCGCCGAGCACTACAACGCGCTGTCGGAAGGCAGGCCACCGGCTCGGCTGGTGGCCGCTCACCTGCGCGAGATCGCCGCGGGGGAACAGGACTATCGGGAGGGCTCGCGATTCGAGGCCGATCGACAGTACTGGCTCGACAAGGTCGCCGATCTGCCCGCACCCGCGGGTCTGTCCGGTCGGTCGGCGCGCCCGGGCACCGTGGACGAGGTTGCGGCGCGCGAACTTCCGGCGCAGCTGTGCGCGCTGCTCGATCGTCGTTCGGCCGAGCTCGACGCGTCGGCCGCGCAGGTCGTCGTCGCGGCGTTCGCTGCCTTCTTCACGCGGATGACCGGCGCCGACGAGGTGGTGCTCTCGGTCCCGATGAGTGCCAGGGTCACCGTGAAGCTGCGCAACGCCGCGGCGATGCTGGCCAATATGGTGCCGATCCGCTTCGCGATCGATGACGCGACCACTGTGGCGCAGCTGGTCAAGGCCTCGATCAGCGAGCTGGTCTCCGCGCTGCGTCATCAGCGCTACCGCTTCGAGGATCTGCGTCGTGAATCCGCCTCGATCGACAACTCCGCCAACACTTTCGGGCCCGTCGTCAACATCTTGTTCTTCGACTCCGAGATCCGTCTCGGCGACGCCGTCGGGCGCTATCACGCGCTCACCTCGGGCGCGCTGGAGGATCTGCAGGTCAATCTCTATCGGACCGGTGCCGACGCGCCGCTGCTGATCGAGCTGCACGGCAACGGTAACCTCTACAGTCAGCGCGACATCGACGCGCACGCCGACCGATTCATCGATTTCCTGCACCGATTCATCGAAGCCGACGCAGGCGAGCGGGTGGTGGAACTGCCGCTGGTGTCCGCCGCGCAGGAGCTCTCGATCATCGGCGAGTCGGCTGGTGTCGAGGGCGTCGCCCCGGTCGAGACGCTGGTGGATTCGCTGTCGCGACAGGCTCATTCGACCCCGCTCGCGGAAGCGGTCACCGCCGGGGGCAAGACGATCACGTATCGGGACCTCGATGAGCGCTCCACCCGGCTCGCCCGGCGTTTGATCGCCCGTGGCGCGGGTCCGGGCACGCTGGTCGCCATCGCGCTGCCGCGTGGCACCCAGCTGATCGTCGCGATGCTCGCCGTTCTGAAATCCGGTGCCGCGTATCTGCCGCTGGATATCACCCATCCGCAGGAGCGGCTGGAATACGTGGTCGGCCGAGCGGATCCGGCAGTCGTCATCGTCGAAGAGACCGGACTGTCGGAAGGTCGCGGCCAGACGCTGGTTCTCGGGCAGGACGACGACCTCGACGGTGCCGCGGACCCGATCAGCGATGACGAGCGGACCGCGCCACTGCGACCTGATGACGCCGCCTACGTCATTTTCACTTCCGGTTCCACGGGGCGGCCCAAGGGTGTGGTGATCAGCCACCGCTCGGTGGTCACCTACTTGGCGAATGCGTGTGCCGCTCTGGATGTTCGGGCCGACGATGTGTGGACATGGCTGCACTCGGTGGCCTTCGACTACTCGATCTGGGAGGTTTTCGGCCCGCTCGTCACCGGCGGCCGCGTCGTGGTCGCCGATGCGCCGACCACGCGCGCGCCCGATGAGCTGGTTCGCCTGACCGCTCGTGAACGCGTCACCGTATTCAGCCAGACGCCCTCGGCGTTCTATCAATTCGCCGCAGCTCAGCGGCGCTACCTCGCGGCGGGTGCGCCCGAGGGTGCGCTGGGACTGCGGCTGGTCGTGCTGTCGGGCGAAGGTCTGGATCCGGCGGCGTTGGCGCCCTGGTACGTGGACAACCCGGACGGGCCGGTGGTCGTCAACAGCTACGGCATCACCGAGACCACCGTGTTCGTCACCCACACCGACATGAGCGCCGATCTGGCGGTACCCGGCGCGCCCAGCGTGATCGGCGCGGCGCTGCCCGGCCTGCGCGCCTACGTGCTGGATCGGCGCCTGCGACCGGCACCGGTGGGCGCGTGGGGTGAAATCTATGTAGCGGGAACACAATTGGCTCGCGGCTATCTCGGGCAGGCGGCATTGAGTTCGGGTCGATTCGTCGCCGACCCGTGGGGTGCGCCGGGGGAGCGGATGTACCGCAGCGGCGACGTGGCCCGCCGCGATCACCACGGTGCTCTCGAATACCGTGGGCGTGCGGATCAGCAGGTACAGCTGCGCGGGTTCCGCATCGAACTCGACGAGGTCCGTGCCGCGCTGCTCGCCCATCCGGCGGTGGCCGCGGCCGCGGTGGTGGTGCATCGAGCAGGCACCGACGCGGCGCGTCTGGTGGGATACGTCGTACCGGCAGGCGCCGACTGCGATGTCGACGCCGTTGTCGCGCAGGCGGGTTCGTCGCTGCCGGACTACATGATCCCCAATGTCGTGCTGGTCGTCGACGAACTGCCGCTGACGGTCAACGGCAAACTCGATCTGCGTGCGTTGCCCGAACCGGCCGCCGGGAGCACCGCGAGCTATGTCGCGCCGCGCTCCGATGCCGAAGAGGTCGTCGCGCACGTCTTCGCCGAGGTGCTCGGGGTGGACCGGGTCGGCGCGTTCGAGAATTTCTTCGAGGTGGGCGGCAACTCGCTCACCGCGGCGGGCGCCGTCGCCCGGGTCGCCGATGCCACCGAATGCGCACTGTCGGTGCGTGATCTGTTCGGCAATCCGACGGTGGCAGGCTTCGCCGCGTGCGTGGGCCGGGCACGGCGCCGGGTGCGGCCCACGCTGACACCGATCGCGCGCGACGGCCTGTTGCCGCTGGCTCCCGCGCAACATCGGATGTGGTTGATCAACCGCGTCGACCCCGAGTCCGCCGCCTACAACATTCCGCTGGTCCTGCGGTTGACCGGGCGACTCGACCCCGCCGCACTGCGCATGGCGCTGGGCGACGTCCTCGATCGCCATGAGGCGCTGCGAACGCGCTACCCCGCCCGTGACGGCCACGGGACGCAGGAGGTTCTGTCGGCCGAGGCGGCTCTGGCCGACTTCGACTGCGTCCCGGAACAACTCGGGCAAGACCGGCTCGTCGGCCGGATCCGCGAGCTGACGGCCGATGGCTTCGATGTCTGCGCCCGCCCGCCGTTGCGCGCGGACTTGCTCACGATCGGCCCCGACACGCATGTGCTGGTGCTCGTCCTGCACCACATCTGCTGTGACGGTACGTCGTTGGCGCCGCTGGCAGCCGACTTCGCCGCCGCCTACGCGGCCCGCTCGCAGGCAACGGCGCCTGATCAGGTCCCACCTCGGGTGCAGTATGCCGACTACGCCGATTGGCACCGTCGTCTGCTCGGCGACGAAGCGGATCCGGATTCGCTCGCCGCTGACCAGTTGCGGTACTGGACAACCCAATTGGCCGATGCGCCCGCAGTGCTCGAGTTGCCGGCCGACCGGCCCCGGCCTGCCCGCCGTTCGATGCACGGTGAGGCCGTCACCACGCAGCTGCCCGCCCGGACCTATGCCGAGATCGAGCGACTCGCCCGCGCCGCGGACGTCACCCCGTTCATGGTGGTCCACGCCGCACTCGCCGTTCTGCTGGCCCGGCTGTCGGGAACCGGCGACATCGTGATCGGCGCCCCGCTGGCCGGACGCGGCGAGCCTGATCTTGCTCCGCTGGTGGGAATGTTCGTCAACACGGTGGCGCTGCGCACCCCGATTCGCGGCGAGGAGTCGTTCACCGCCCTGCTCGAACGCGTCAAGGACATCGACATCGATGCCTTCGCGCACGGCGAGCTGCCCTTCGACCGGGTCGTGGAAGAGCTCGATCCGCGGCGCTCGGCGGCCTACGCGCCCGTGTGCCAGGTATATCTGGCCTTCGACAACACCGAACTGCCCCGCCTGACCCTGCCCGACCTCACGGTGGACGTTGTCGATCCCGGCGCCGAACCCGCGAAGGTCGACCTCGTCGTCACCGTGGGCGCGAACGCCGCGGGCACCGGCGACGTCGCGGTGCGGCTCAACTACGCGAGCGACCTGTTCGATCCCGCCACTGTCGAGCAGATGGCCGCACGGCTGGGCCGGATCCTGGACGCGGTGGTGGCGAACCCCGCTGTGCCGGTGGGCGATGTGGAACTGCTGTCCGCCGCCGAACGCGCCGTGCTGTCTCCGGTTCGGGGCGCCGACGCGGTACCCGGCGTGGCGCTGTCGGATCTGCTGGCCCGAGGCGTCGCGATCTCGCCGGAGGGTCCGGCTGTCGTGTCCGGGACACAGTGCCTGTATTTCGCGGAACTGGACGCGTTGTCGAACCGGTTCGCCCGGCGCCTGCTCGACGAAGGAGCCCGACCCGGTGCGGTGGTGGCGATGGTCCTGCCGCGCTCGGTCGATTTCGTGGTCGCGGTATGGGCCGTCGCCAAAACCGGTGCCGCCCTGGTGCTGATCGACCCGCGCAACCCGCGGGATCGGGTCGCCTCGATGCTCGCCGACAGCGCGCCCCGGGTGGTCTTGACCAGCGCCGAAGTCGAGGGCGCTGCGCCCGAGGGCCCGTGGACGTTGCTGGTGGTCGCGGACCCGGTCTCGCGCAGCGTCACCGCCGGGTACTCGTCCGCGCCGGTGACCGACACCGACCGTGGCAGGCCCGTGCACCCCGGCGACGTGGCGTATGTGATCTACACCTCCGGAACGACCGGCGTGCCGAAGGGTGTCGAGGTCACCAACCAGGGGCTGGCGAACTTCGCCGCCGAACAACAGGACCGCTATGACGTCGAGCCCACCGTGCGGGTCCTGCAGGCCGCCGGTCCGGGATTCGACGCGGTGATGCTCGAGATTCTGCTCGCCCACCCCGGTGGCGCCGCGCTGATCGTGTCCCCGCCCGATGTCTACGCGGGCACCGAACTCGCGGCACTCATTCGGGCACAAGGGGTTACCCATGCCTTCCTGACGCCGACCGTGCTGGCTTCGATGTCGCCGGAGAACCTGGAGTGCCTGCGGGTGCTGGTCTCCGGTGGCGAAGCCCTCACCGCAGAGCTCGCCGCGACCTGGGCGCCGGGGCGCCGGCTGTTCAACGGCTACGGACCCACCGAGACCACGATCATGGTCGCGATCAGCGACCCGATTCCCGCGCAGGGGCCGATCACCATCGGCGGGCCCATTCGCGGGATCTCCGCGCAGGTCCTCGACTCCCGGCTGCGGCCGGTGCCGGTCGGTACGGCGGGCGAACTCTATATCGGCGGTGTGCAATTGGCGCGCGGCTACCTCGGCCGACCCACGGTGACAGCAACCAGTTTCGTCGCCGATCCCCGTGGCGCGGGCACCCGGATGTACCGCACGGGCGACCTGGTCCGGTGGACCTCGGAGCAGACCATCGAATACCTGGGCCGCGCCGACCACCAGGTGAAGATCCGCGGGCAGCGCACCGAACTGGGCGAGATCGAAGCGGTACTCGCCGAGGATCCCGCGGTGACCCACGCGGTCGTCGTGATCCACGCCGGCGCGGGGGCCGACCGGCTCGTCGGCTACCTGGTCGGCGCGGGCGTGGACGCGGAGCGGGTGCGCGCGGCCGCGCGCGACCGGCTTCCGGCGCACATGGTGCCCGATGTGTGCATGGTGCTCGACCGATTCCCGCTGACCGCCAGCGGCAAACTCGATCGCGCCGTACTGCCCGAGCCGGTGTTCCCGCAGGCCGTCGAAGACATCGCACCGCGCACGCCCACCGAACAACTCGTCGCCGGTATCTACCGCGATGTGCTCGGCGTAGCGCACGTGAGCGCGCTCGACAACTTCTTCGATCTGGGCGGCAACTCGCTCACCGCGACCAAGGCCGCGGCGCGCCTGTCCGAGGTGTTCGGCACCGGCATCGCGGTGCGGGCGCTGTTCGAGACGCCGACCGTCGACGCGCTCGCTCGCGAGCTGGATTCGGTGGATGGGCAGGCCGATCAGGGGTCGGTGCATCACCGGCTGGTGCCGCAGCCGCGTCCGGATCGGATTCCGCTCTCGCCCGCGCAGGCCAGGATGTGGTTCCTGAACCAGTTCGATACCTCGGCCGCGGTCTACAACGTGCCCGTCGTCGTGCGGATTTCCGGCCCGCTCGACGTCGAGGTGCTCCGGTCGGCACTGGCCGACGTGATCGTCAGGCACGAGACACTGCGCACCCGATACCCCGACAGTGACAGCGGACCGTGGCAGGAGATCCTGTCCCCGGCTTCGGCACCGCAGCTGCGGTACGTCGAGGTCGCCGAGACCGAGATCGCCGAACGGATCGCGAGCGAGACCGCCTTCGGCTTCGATGTGAGCACTGAGGTCCCGTTCCGGATCACGTTGCTGCGCGCCGCGGCCGAGGAATGGACCGTGGTGCTCACCGTGCACCACATCGCCATCGACGGATCCTCGCTCGCGCCGCTGGCCACCGACCTGGCCGTGGCCTATCGGGCGCGAACGGCGGGCGAGGCGCCTGCCTTCGCGCCCCTGCCGGTCCAGTACGCCGACTACACGCTGTGGCAGCGGCGAAACCTCGGCGTGCAGGAAGACCCGGCCAGTGTGACCGCGGGCCAGATCCGGTACTGGATCGCGGCACTGGCCGACCTGCCGCAGATGCTGGACCTGCCGACCGACCGTCCGCGTCCCGCACAGCAGTCCTACCGCGGAGCGAGCATGTCGGCCACGATTCCCGCCGACCTGCACCGCGACATCATCGCTCTCGCACGGTGTCACGACTCGACGCTGTTCATGGTGACCCATGCGGCGTTCGCGGTCTTGCTGGCGAGGCTGTCGGGCACCGGCGACATCGCGGTCGGCACCCCGGTCGCCGGGCGCGGCGAGCCCGCGCTCGACCCGCTGATCGGCATGTTCGTCAACACGCTGGTATTGCGCGTCCAGGTCGACCCCGCGGCCCCGTTCACGGAGATACTCGAGCGCGCCCGCGAATGTGATCTCGGTGCGTTCGACAACGCCGCGATTCCGTTCGAACAGCTGGTGGAGGTCCTCAATCCGCCGCGCAGCACCGCGCACGAGCCACTGACCCAGGTCGGTTTCTCGTTCCAGAACATCGATATCCCGACGCTGCGCCTGGGCGGGCTCACGGTGGCGGCCGACCTCGTCGAACCAGGTGTCGCCAAGTACGACCTGCATCTCACCCTGGTCGACACGGTCGACGCGGACGGTGCTCCCGGTGACATGCAGGTCGAGTTCGGGTATGCGACCGACCTTTTCGACGAAGCCACGATCGTGCCGATCTTCGAGCGGTTCGTCGCCATCCTGCGCGGTGTCGTCGCCGATCCCGGTGTGCCCGTGGGTGATCTGCCGCTACTGAGCCCGCGCGAACTCGACGAACTGGCGCTGCGCGAATCCGGCCCCGATGCTCCCTCGGACGGTGCGACGATCGCGGATCTGTTCGCGAGCCAGGTCGCGGCGACACCGGAGAATATCGCGGTCGTCGACGGCGAGGGCGGGGATGTGCTCACCTACGCCGCGTTCGGCGCCGAGGTGAACGCGCTGGCGCGAGGGCTGATCGGCCGCGGTATCGGGCCGGGAAGCGTGGTGGCCGTGGCCGTGCACCGCTCGGTCGAGCTGCTCACCGCGCTCTACGCCATCCACGCGGCAGGCGCAGCCTACCTCCCGCTGGATCCCGACCACCCCGTCGACCGGCTGCGCACGGTCCTGGCTACCGCGCGACCCGACGGGGTGCTCATCGGCGACGACATCGACCTGCCGACCCAGGCACCGGTCTGGCGTCTGTCGGATCTCACCTCGCCCACGACCGGCACCGCGCCGGTCACCGACGCCGATCGGATCAGGCCGCTGCGCCCGCAGGATCTGGCGTATGTCGTCTTCACCTCCGGGTCGACCGGTGTTCCCAAGGGTGTGGCACTCACCCACGAGGCAGTCGTCAACCAACTCCGTTGGCTCACTGGGCATTACGGGATCGGCAGCGACGACGTGCTGCTTCTGCGCACGCCCGCGACCTTCGACCTGTCGGTGTGGGAATTGTTCACCGCACCCACCGCCGGTGCCACGCTGGTCGTGGCCGGGCGCGACGATCACACCGACCCGACCGCCGTCGCACGGCTGATCGCTCGTCACCGCGTGACCGTGGTCGACTTCGTTCCCTCACTCCTGTCGGCGTTCCTCGACATCGCGAACCCGGACGATCTCGCCGCCGTCCGCCAGGTGCTGTGCATCGGTGAGGCGCTGGACTCCGCGACCGTTCGCCGGTTCCGCGACGTCAGCGAAGCACGCATCGACAACCTGTACGGCCCGACGGAAGCGGCCGTGAGCGTCACCGCCTACGAGATCGGCGAGCTCGACGGACCTGTCGTGTCGATCGGTACGCCCGAGGCGAATGTCGTCACGCACGTGCTCGACGCACGGCTGCGGCCCGTCCCCGCCGGTGTGACGGGCGAGCTGTATCTCGGCGGAATCCAGCTCGCCCGTGGGTACCATGCCCGCGCGGACCTGACGGCGAGCGCGTTCGTGGCCGACCCGTTCGGCTCGACGCCGGGGGCGCGCCTCTACCGCACCGGCGACCTGGTCCGCTGGGACACGGCAGGCCGGCTGCGGTACGTCGGCCGCCGTGATTCCCAGGTGAAGATTCGCGGCCTGCGCGTCGAACTCGGCGACATCGAGGCCGCGCTCCTCGCCCACGATCACATCGATGGCGCGGTCGTGCGGGTGTATACAGTTGCCGAGGGGCAGATCCTGGTGGCCTATGCCGTGAGCGACGAGGCGATCGACCCCGACTCGCTGCGGACGTACCTGCTGTCGCGCCTGCCCGCGTACATGGTGCCCGTCCAGGTGATTCGGATCGACACGATCCCGCTCACGGCCAACGGTAAGATCGACTACCGAGCCCTCCCTGCCCCCGACACCCGCGCCGCCGCGACCCGCTACCGCGCTCCTCGCGGGATCGCGGAGGAGACCATCGCCGGGGTGATCGGCGAACTGGTGCAGACTCCCTGGGTCGGCGCCGACCAGAACTTCTTCACCCTCGGTGGCAATTCGCTGCTGGCGACCCGCGTGCTCAGCCGCATCGGCGAAGTCCTCGGGGTAACGATTCCCGTACGCGCCATCTTCGAAGCGCCGACCGTGGCGGAACTGGCCCGCTGGGTCGAACAGCAGCGCGCCGTCGGCGATGTCGCGGGACCGGTGGCGAAACCGAGGCCTGAGCGCATCCCGCTCTCGCCCGCGCAGAGCCGGATGTGGCTGCTCAACCAGCTGAACCCCGAGTCGGCGAGTTACGTGGTGCCACTGTCGATCCGCCTCGACGGCGAACTCGACATCGAGGCCATGACGGCCGCGTTGCGCGATGTCATCGAACGGCACGAGATCTTGCGCACCACCTATCCGGCCCACGACGGCACCCCCGCGCAGGTCGTTCTGACCGCCGATGACGTCGTCGCGGCCTGCGATCTCGCCGTGCGCCCGGTGTCCGCCGATGAACTGCTCCCACGGCTGACAGAGTTCTTCGGCACCGGCTTCGACGTCTCGGCGGGCGCCCCGCTGCGCGTGGCCTTGTTCCGGCTCACCGACACCGCGCACGCACTGGCGCTTTCGGTGCATCACATCAATTGCGACGGCTACTCGGTGGCGCCGCTGGCCGCCGACATCATCGAGGCCTATCGCGCACGCCGGATCGGCAATGCACCCGAATGGGCTCCGCTACCAGTGCAATTCGCTGACTACGCCATCTGGCAGCGCGAATTGCTGGCCGCACCCGACTCCGCGCCGGGTCGCGACCTGCTGTACTGGCGCACCCAACTCGCGGGGATCCCGGATGTGCTGGCGCTGCCCACCGACCGTCCGCGCCCGCTCGAGCAGTCCCACCGCGGTGCGACCGTCCACGCCGCGGTGCCCTCCCGGGTGGCCGAAGCCGTGGCGGCCTTGGCGCGGCGCAGCGGCGTGACCCCGTTCATGGTGGCGCACACCGCCCTTGCCGTCCTGCTCGCGCAATTGTCGGGCAGCGACGACATCGCCATCGGCGTCCCGTACGCGGGTCGCGGCGACCGTGCCCTCGATCGCCTCGTCGGCATGTTCGTCAACACTCTGGTTCTGCGCACTCGCGTCCGCCCCGACCAGCGGTTCACCGACCTGATCGAAATGACCAGACGCACCGACATCGAAGCGTTCGATCATGCCGCCGTTCCGTTCGAACAGCTGGTGGAGGTGCTGAATCCGGCGCGCTCGACGGCACACGCGCCGCTGTTCCAGGTGATGCTCGCCTACCAGAACATGGCGCCCGCCCAGCTCGAGCTACCGGGGCTCGAGGTCGGCGGCATCGATGTCGGCGCCGACGCGGCGATCTGCGATCTGCTGCTCATGATCACCGAGGACCGGGGCCCGCACAACGAGCTCGCGGGCATGAACCTGCGCCTGACCTATGCCACCGATCTGTTCGACGACGCCACCGCGCACCGGTTCACCGAACAGCTCATCCGTGTCCTGGACGCCGTCAGCGCCGACGAGCAGATCATCGCCGGGGAGATCGACCTCGCCGACGAAATGAGCCGCAATCGGCTCCTGCGACCGCTGGACGCCCCATGGGTGAGCACGGACCGCACGCTGGTCGATGCCTTCGACGAGCAGGTAGCGCGCACCCCGGACGCCGTCGCCGTCCGAGTCCCCGGCGGCCGCGCTCTGACCTACCGCGAGTTCGACGACACCGTGAACCGCCTCGCCCGTCACCTCATCGATCTGGGCGCGGGCCCCGAAACGACTGTGGCCGTGGCGATTCACCGCTCGATCGACTTGATCACGGCCGTCTACGCCGTCGTGAAGTCCGGTGCCGCCTTCGTTCCGCTCGACCCGGACCACCCCACGGCGCGGCTGGCACACGTCCTGTCGGTCGCCCGGCCACTGCTGATCGTCACCACATCGAGCGACGAGAGCTCCCTCCCCGTCGCCATCGAGCGTGTCCGCTTCGACGAGCTGGACCTGAGCGCGTACCCCAGCGGGCCGGTCGGCGACGACGAACGTCGCGCACCGCTGCGCGCCGACAACGCCGCGTACGTGCTGTTCACCTCGGGCTCGACCGGTGCACCGAAGGGTGTCGCACTCACCCACGCCGCCACCGCCCACCAGTTGGCCTGGGCGCAAAGAGAATTCCCGCACGATGCGTCGGATGTGGTGCTGCACAAGACCCCGATCACCTTCGACATCGCGGTGTGGGAGTTGTTCTGGCCGTTGCAGACCGGCGCGCAGATCGTCGTCGCCGACCCCGCCGGCCACCGCGACCCTGCCTACCTGGTCGCGATCATCGCCGACGAGCAGGTCAGCACCGTGCATTTCGTCCCGTCGATGCTCGAGGTGCTGCTCGAGCACACCGGCACGACGCGGCTGCCGTCGGTCCGCTATGTGTTCCCGGCAGGTGAGGCGCTGGCCCAGCGCACCGCCGTACGCGCCAGGCAGACCTTCGACCGGGCCGAGGTCGTCAACTGGTACGGCCCCGCCGAGGCGGAAGTCGTGACGGCATACCGCTGCACGGCGGGTTCACGTGCACGGCGAACGGTCCCGATCGGTTACCCGGTTTCCGGAATGTCCGCATACGTGCTGAATGCCAGGCTTCGACCCGTCCCAGTCGGCGTTGTCGGCGACCTGTACGTCTCGGGCACCCAGCTCGCTCGTGGCTACCACCACAGGCCGGATCTCACGTGCGGCCGGTTCGTCGCCCATCCGTTCGGCGAGCCGGGGGACCGCCTCTATCGCACCGGTGATCTCGTTCGCTGGTCATGGGACGGTGATCTGGAGTATGTGGGCCGCAGTGACTTCCAGGTGAAATTCCACGGCCAACGGGTCGAGCCCGCGGATATCGAGGCCGCGCTGCGCTCGATCGACGATATCTCCGGAGCAGTCGCGATCGTTTCCGCTGACCGGATCACGGCGTATGTGTCGCCGAGACCGGGTACGACCCTCACCGGATCGAAGGTCCGCAAACACCTCACCCGACTGCTTCCGTCCTACCTGGTGCCGGCACGAATTCAGGTGCTCGACACCATGCCGCTCAGCTCCAACGGCAAGGTGGACAGGTCTGCGCTGTCGCACGTTGCCTTCGACGATGCGGACGGGTTCATAGCCTCCGACGCGGACAATGCCGCGACGCGGGCGACGATGCTGGCCGAGTTCGTCGCCCGCACAGACCGTGAGGCGGTGCTGGCGAAGATCGTCGCCGAGATCGTCGGCGCCGACCAGGTCAGTGTCGTTGCCGATCTGTTCGAGCTCGGGGTGAACTCGCTGTCGGCCGCTCAGGTGGCGGCCCGGGCCGAGGCCGCGCTGCACGTGCGAGTCGGTGTCCGCGATGTCTTCGATGCCCCGACCGTCGCTGAGCTGGCCGAACGCATCGCGACGCGCGATGACTACGCATCGGTGCCGCTGGTCCGCCGCCGGCACGGGTCCGAAATCCCCCTGGCAGCCGCCCAGCGGCGTATCTGGATCCTCAATCAGCTCGACCCCGCCTCCGGTGCGTACAACATCGGTTTCGCGGCCAGGCTGAGCGGACCGCTCGACGTGGCGGCGCTGCGCGCCGCGATGGTGGATGTGGTCAGCCGGCACGAGACCCTCCGCACGACCTATCCCGCGGTGGGCGGGCAACCGCAGCAGCTCGTCCACGACAGCACGGTCGGCGCCGCCGACATCGAACTGGCCGACGTCGACGATTCGACGGTGCTGACAGACCGGCTGCGCGAGGCAGTCGAGTCGGGCTTCGACGTTGCCACCGACATGCCGGTCCGCGTCCGTCTGTACCGCACGGGCGCCGACGACCACGTATTGGTCCTGGTGGTGCACCACATCGCCGCTGACGGTGCGTCGATGGCGCCGCTCGCCCGGGATGTGTTCACCGCTTACCGGTCTCGCCGCACGGGCTCGGCACCGGTGTGGCCGGCGTTGCCCGTCGATTACGCCGACTACGCGGTCTGGCAGCGCGAACTGCTCGGCGCCGAGGACGACCCCACTTCGCTGGCCGGGCGCCAGATCGCCTACTGGCAGCGGATTCTCGCCGACGCACCCGAACTGCTCGCCCTGCCGACCGACAGCCCACGGCCCGCGGTGCTGTCGATGGACGGTGGCAGTGTCGCCTTCACGATCGAGCCGGGTCTGCACGATGCCGTCGTCGCATTCGCGCACGGCGAAGGTGCCACGGTGTTCATGGTCCTGCACGCTGCCCTGGCGATTCTGCTCTCGCGCACCGCGCACAGCGACGATATCTCGATCGGCACCCCGGTCGGCGGTCGCGGCCGCCCCGAACTCGACGATCTGGTCGGCATGTTCGTCAACACGGTGGTCCTGCGCACCCGCGTCGCCGAGCAACTGTCGTTGCGTGAGTTCTTGGCCGACCTGCGTGGCGCGGATCTGGAAGGGCTGGCTCACGCGGACGTACCGTTCGAGCGTCTGGTCGAGATACTGGACCGGGCGGGGTCGACCGCGTATTCACCGCTCTATCAGGTGATGCTGGGCTTCCGCAATGCCGACCCCACTCGGTTCGAACTCGACGATATCGGCATCGAGGTGCTCGATCCCGGTGTTGCCCAGGCCAAGACCGACCTCACGGTGCTGCTGAACGAACGTGCCGACGGAGCGGGTATCGACGGTGAGATCGTCTACGCCACCGACCTGTTCACCGAGGCCACCGCGGCTCGGTTCGCCGACCGCCTGCTGTGGATTCTCGAGACGATCACCACGCGACCGGACACCATGGTCGGGGACATCGACTTGCTGAGCCCCGAGGAGACCGCGTGCTTGCTCCCTGCCGGGCGCGAGTCCGCCGGGGTGCCGAAGACACTGCCGTCCCTGCTCACCGTGGCTGCCGCCGACCCGGAGGCGACCGCGCTGATCGGTGCCGACGAGACGCTGACCTATGGCGAGCTCGACCGGCGTTCCGGTCAGCTCGCCGTGCTGCTGGCACGGGCAGGCGCGATGCCGGGAACCTATGTCGCCTTGGCCGTGCCGCGATCGGTGGTCTACCACGTGGTGCTGTGGGCGATCGCGAAGACCGGTGCCGCGTTCGTGCCGATGGATCTGCGTTACCCCGCGGACCGGCTGGCGCACATGGCCCAGGACTCCGGCGTCACGCTCGGTGTGACGCTGGACGCGGCGCGCTCGTCACTGCCGGACACGGTCGAGTGGCTGTGCCTCGACGACGACCAGGTGATCACCGAACTGTCCACCGCGCCGACAGATCACCCCTTCCGGGCAGCACGTCTGGATGATGCCGCGTACCTGGTGTACACCTCCGGCTCGACGGGCAAGCCGAAGGGCGTGGTCGTCACGCACGCGGGGTTGTCGGCGTTCGCGCGCGAGAAGCACCAGCACTATCAGGTGGATCGAGAATCGCGGGTCCTGCAGGTCGCCGCGCCCGCGTTCGACGCGGTGATGATGGAATCGCTGATGGCCTACGCGGCAGGCGCTGCCCTTGTCGTCTCGCCGGCCGAGGTGTTCGCCGGTGTGGAACTGACCGAACTGATTCGCGCGCAACGGGTTTCGCACGCGTTCCTGACACCCAGCGTGCTGGCGACCTTGCGGCCGGAAGGGCTCGACGCGCTGCGGATGCTCACCATCGGTGGCGAGGCGCTGTCCGCCGAACTCGTCGCGGCCTGGGCGCCGGGCCGTCGCTTCCACAATGTGTACGGGCCGACCGAGACCACGATCGCGGTGTGCGTCAGCGCCGCGTTGCAGCCCGGTGATCCGATCACCATCGGCGCCCCGATCCGCGGGGTGTGGGCCGTCGTGCTCGACAGCCGGCTGCGGCCGGTACCGGTCGGTGTCGTCGGAGAGCTGTACTTGGCGGGCAACGCGCTGGCCCGCGGCTACCTGAATCGGCCGGGGGCGAGCGCGGGTGCGTTCGTGGCCGATCCGTTCGGTGCACCGGGCACGCGGATGTACCGCACCGGTGACCTGGTGCGCTGGAGCGCCGAGCACACCATCGAATACGTGGGCCGCGCCGACTTCCAGGTCAAGATCCGTGGTCAGCGGGTGGAACTCGGCGAGATCGACGCGGCACTGGTCGCCTGCCCGAACGTCGCTTCGGCGGTCACGGTGAGCAGGCGTGGCCAGGCCGGGCAACCGACGTTGGTCGGCTACCTGGTGGCCGCCGAGGGGCGAACGATCGACACGGCCGCGATCCGCGACCGGATCTCGGGCGCACTGCCCGACCACATGGTGCCCGCTGTGCTCATGGTGCTCGACGAGATGCCGGTCTCGTCGACGGGCAAGGTGAATCGGCGCGCACTGCCCGAACCCGGTGCCGAAGTGCCGGATTCGGCCGTGGCCGCCGCCGCGAGCGAGTTGGAGGCGACCATCGCGGGGATCTTCGCCGAGGTGCTCGGTGTGGCCTCGGTGGGTGCGGACGAGTCGTTCTTCGCGCGTGGCGGTGACTCGATCATGTCGATCCAGCTGGCGTCGCGATTGAAGACCGCGGGCGTGGTCGTAACCGCACGGGACATCTTCGAGCACCGGACCGTTCGTGGGCTGGCCACCGTGGCCGGGGGCGCCGGACGGGTGCGTCTCGAGGAGCTGCCCGGCGGTGGCATCGGCGAGGTGACGCGAACGCCGATCGTGTCCTGGTACCTCGACCGTCCCACCGGCGATCGGTTCGCGCAGTCGCTGCTGGTCGAGCTGCCCGGCGACGCGCGCTCGGCCGACGTGATCGCGACGGTCCAAGCGGTGCTGGATCGGCACGACATGCTGCGTGCGCGCATGAGTGTCGCGCACCTCGAAGTGTTGGCGCCCGGAGCGATCGACGCCGAGCGGCTGGTGTCGGTGCGTGCATTCGGTGCCGAGAGTGCCCCTGGCAGTGCGGGTTTCACGTCGTTGGTCGAGGAGGCCCTCGAAGACGCTTCGGCCGCGCTGAACCCGGTGGATGCCGTCATGATGCAGATCATCTGCCTGCTGCCCGAGCCCGGCGTGGCGTCGCGGGGGCGCGCGCTGATCGTGATCCACCACCTGGTGGTCGACGGTGTCTCCTGGCGCATCCTGATTCCCGACTTCGTCTCCGCGTGGCAGCAGGTCGGTGCGGGGCGAGTGGTCGAACTGCCCGAGGTCGGCACCTCGATGCGCCGGTGGGCCGAGGCCGTGTCCGCCACTGCGGGCAGCCGTGCCGAGGAGCTGGCGCTGTGGCAGCGGATGGGGTCACGACCTGAACCGCTGCTCGGGCGCGCACCCCTCGACCCAACGGTCGACGTGCACGCCACGGTCGAGCGGCTGACGCTGACGCTGCCTGTCGAGCTGACCACCGCCCTGACGGATGCGGTGCCCCGCGCCGCGCATGCCACCGCCGATGACGCCCTGCTCGCGGGCCTCGTTCTCGCACTGGGACGTTGGCGTGCCCGGCGCGGTGTCGACCACTCCGGTGCGCGCATCCTGCTCGAAAGCCATGGGCGCGAAGAGCAACTCGCCCCGGGCGCCGACCTGTCCCGCACCGTCGGCTGGTTCACCAGCGCCTACCCGGTGGACCTCGACATCGACGGCACCGATCCTCGTGCCGCGGTGAAGGCGGTCAAGGAACAGCTGCGAGCCGTGCCCGACAAGGGCATCGGCTACGGCATGCTGCGATACCTGAACCCGGCGACCGCCGATCGGTTGGCCGCGCTGCCCGCACCACAGATCAGTTTCAACAACCTCGGCCGGGCGGGCGTCGACATCTCGGCACTGTCCGGGCTCGCCTGGATTCCCGCCGACGAGGAATTCGACCACCAGGGCTCGTTCGATCCGGACATGCCCGCGTCCGCCGCGCTGACCCTCGACATCAACACCGTCGACACCCCCGGCGGGTCGACCCTCGCCGTGCAGATCGGTTATGCCGCACGGCTTCTCGATCGTGATGACGTCGAGGAACTTCTCGACGAGTGGACGGCGGCCCTCGGGCGGATCGCGGAAGCGTCGGCACAAGAGCAAGATTGGGGACTGTCCCCGTCCGACATCCCGTTGGTCGCCCTGACCCAACAGGACCTCGACGTCTTCACCGAACGCTACGGACCGATCGAGGCCGTGTGGTCGATGGCGCCGTTGCAGGCGGGGCTGCTGTTCCACGCCGAACTCGCCGCGGGCGACCTCGATGTGTACACGGCGCAGTCGGAGATGACGCTCACCGGGCCGGTCGACGAGGCGCGGCTGCGGCGAGCTGCGGCGGACCTGCTGCATCGGCATCCGAACCTGCGGGCGGCGTTCACGCGAACGATCGATGGTGGTGTCGCACAGGTTGTTCCGGCGCATTCGGCCGTGCACTGGCGCCGCGTCGAGGCCCCCGAGACAGCACTGTCGCAGATCCTGGCAGCCGAACGCGAAACGGCCTTCGACCCGGCCGATCCGCCGCTGGTGCGATTCGTCCTCGTCGCCGTCGCACCCACCGAATTCCGGCTGATCCTGACCGCGCACCACCTGCTGCTCGACGGCTGGTCACTGCCGTTGCTGCTGCGCGACCTGGTCGGGTTGTACGCGGCAGGCGCGGACGCCGCCCTGCTGCCTCCCGCGCCGTCCTACGGCGACTACCTGGCCTGGCTGGACCGGCGCGACACCACCGCCGGTGTCGAGATCTGGCGCGACACCATGGCGGGTTTCACCGAACCCACCTTGATCGCCGACACGGTCGGCGAGGCCACCGTCGAGGTGCCGACCGATCTGAGCATCGATCTCGACGACGACATCACCACCGCCCTCACCGCACTCGCCCGCACTTCGGGTGCCACGATGTCGACGATCGTGCAATTCGCGTGGGCGACGGTGCTGGCCAACCAGCTGGGCCGCGAGCGGATCGTGTTCGGCGAGACCGTCTCCGGCCGACCGGCCGAGGTGCCCGGCGTCGAGTCGATGATCGGGCTGTTCATCAACACGCTGCCGGTACCGGTCCTCGTGCGTGGTGACCGGACCATCATGGCGGCGCTGGAACAGTTGCAGGCGAACAAGACCCGGCTGCTCGACCACCACCACGTCGAACTGTCCGGCATCATGGCCGCGCTCGGCGGCGGACAGCTGTTCGACACCCTGGTGGCATTCGAGTCCTACCCGGTCGACAGCAGCGGACTCGGTGACGCCGATATCGATGGAGTGCGGGTGACGGAGGTGGCAGGCACCGATGCCGCGCACTACCCGATCACCGTGCAGGCCCACCACACCGACACCTTGCACATCCGCCTTCGGTATCAGGCGGCTCGCGTCGACAAGGTGACCGCCGCCGGGCTCGCCGACCGTGTCGAGCGGGTCCTGCGTGCCCTCGCCACCGACCCGACCGGGCGTGTCGGCGATATCGACCTGCTCTCGGCCGCGGAGCGTGCGGCACTCGTCCCGGCCAGGGGGGCGGAACGAGTGGTTCCCGAACCACTGACCGATCTGTTGCGCCACGGCGTGACCCGACATCCCGAGGGCGTGGCGGTGCTGTCCGGGACCGAGACGGTGAGCTTCACCGAACTGGATACCCGGGCACATCGGCTGGCGCAGTGGCTGGTCGAGCACGGTGTCGACACGGGGGACACCGTCGGGGTGGTCATGCCGCGCTCGATCCCGTTGATCACCACGATCTGGGCGCTCGCCGAGATCGGCGCCGCGTGTGCGCTACTCGACCCCCGCAACCCGCGAGAGCGGCTCGCGGTCATGCTGTCCGACTGTGGTGCGCGTGTCGTGCTGACGGTCGCGGAGGTGAGTGATGCAGTGCCGGAAGGGGAGTGGGCACGCCTGGCCGTCGACGATCCGGCGGCCGAGCGCGAGATCGCGAGCCGACCTTCGCGTGCGGTGACACGGACCGTCCGCGACACCGACCTGGCCTATGTCATCTACACCTCCGGAACCACCGGCACCCCCAAGGGTGTCGCGGTGACCCAGGCGGGAATGGCGAACTTCGCCGCCGAGCAACGGGACCGGTACCAGGTCGGCCCGGATTCACGGGTGCTGCAGTGTGCGGCACCAGGATTCGACGCCGTCATGCTCGAAGTCCTGATGGCGCATCCGCACGGCGCGACGCTGGTCATCGCGCCGCCCGACACCTACGCGGGCACGGAGCTGGCCGGGCTCATCCGCGACAACGCGGTCACCCACGCCTTCCTCACCCCGACCGTGCTGGCGACCATGTCACCCGACGGGCTGGACAGCCTCAGGGTTCTGGTCGCCGGCGGCGAGGCTGTGCCCGCCGAACTCGCCGCGCTCTGGGCGCCGCGACGCCGGTTGTTCAACGGCTACGGACCCACCGAGACCACGATCATGGTCGCCATCAGCGATCCCCTCGCACCGCCTGAACCGATCACCCTGGGTGGTCCGATTCGCGGAACATCCGCGGTGGTGCTGGACTCGCACCTGCGGCCCGTGCCGATCGGGGTGACCGGCGAACTGTATGTCAGCGGCATCCAGCTCGCCCGCGGATACCTCGGCCGTCCCGGCGCGACCGCCGCCACGTTCCTCGCCAACCCCTACGATCCGGGCGCCCGGATGTACCGCACCGGCGACCGGGTCCGATGGACCGCCGACCACACACTCGACTACGTCGGCCGTACCGACCATCAGGTCAAGATCCGTGGCCAGCGGATCGAACTCGGCGAGATCGAGGCCGTCCTCGCCGAACATCGATCGGTCACCCATGCGGTAGCGGTGCTGCGCACCGACGACAACGGCGCGGACCGGCTCGTGGGCTACCTCATCGGCGACACGATCGACCCCGAGCACGTGCGGGCATCGGCACGCCACCGGCTACCGGCCCACATGGTTCCCGACATCTGCGTTGTGCTGGAACAGCTTCCGCTGACCACCACCGGAAAACTCGACCGCGGCGCACTGCCGATGCCGAGTTTCGCCGCTGCCGGATATCTGGCGCCGAGCGACCCGACCGAGTGCCTCGTCGCCGACATCTGCGCCGAAGTGCTGGACCTGCCCCGAGTCGGCATGCGCGACAACTTCTTCGACCTCGGTGGCAATTCGCTGACCGCGACGAGGCTGACCGCTCGCCTGAGCTCCACGCTGGGCATCCGGGTGGCGGTGCGCGACCTGTTCGAGTACCCGCGCATGGCCGACCTCGCCGCCCGGCTCACCGGCCGCGACCGGGTCGAACGCCCGGCACTGACCCGGCGGCCCGACACCGGCCCGATCCCGCTCTCCCCCGCCCAGCAGCGGATGTGGTTCCTCAACCAACTCGACGCCTCCGTCGGCGCCTATAACGTGCCGCTGGTGATCCGGCTGACCGGCGAGCTGGAAATCCCCGCGTTGCGGACAGCCTGCGCGATGGTGATCGGCCGCCACGAATCGTTGCGCACGAAATTCCCGGTGATCGACGGTATCCCGTGGCAGGTGATCGTCGACGTCGACGAGGTCGTGCCTGACCTGATCCCGATTGCGATCGAGGAATCGGTGCTGCCGAAGGCGGCAGCGGCGGTGCTGTCGAGGAGCTTCCAGTTCTCCGAGGCACCGCCGGTGCGGGCCGAACTGTTCGATCTCGGCCCGGATGATCACGTGCTGGTGATCGCCGTGCACCACATCTGCGCGGACGGGCTCTCGATGATCCCGTTGGCCCGCGACGTCGCGGCCGCCTATCACGCGGTGATCACCGCGAGCGTGCCCTCGTGGCCGCAGCTCACGGTCCAGTATCCGGACTACGCGCTGTGGCAACACGATCTGCTCGGCGACGAGCACGATCCGGAGTCGCTGCTGTCGCGTCAGCTGGACTACTGGCGCGCTACCCTCACCGGGCTGCCCGAACTCCTCGAACTGCCGACCGACATGCCGCGTCCGCCGGTCGCGTCGATGCGCGGCCGGACCATCGACTTCGACATCGAGGCACCGCTGCAGGAGCGGATCGCCGCGGTCGCGCGGGCCGCGGGCGCGACGCCGTTCATGGTGGCTCACGCCGCGCTGGCTGTCCTGCTGGCACGGCTGGCGAACACCCGCGACATCGCGGTCGGTACACCGGTCTCCGGGCGCGGGGAACGTGAACTCGACGACCTGATCGGCATGTTCGTCAACACTGTCGTCCTGCGCACCGAGGTCTCTGCCGATCAGCCGTTCGACGTACTTCTGGCCGACGTCCGGGCAGCCGACCTGGCGGCCCTCGCACACGCCGAGGTTTCCTTCGAGCAGGTCGTCGAGGCGCTCAATCCGCCGCGTTCGACCGCGCATCTGCCGCTGTACCAGGTGACGATCGACTACCAGAATCTCGACGAGGTGGTGCTCGAACTACCGGGGATCTCGGTGGAACCGGTCGAGGACTATGTCGATCAGGCGCAGTCGGATCTCAATGTGAAGCTGGTCGAGCGGTTCGCCGCCGACGGTCTCCCACTGGGTACGCTCGGCCGATTGACCTACGCCACAGACCTTTTCGTCGAAGAGTCGATGGAGCGGTTCGCGCAGTGGTATCTGCGCATCCTGGAGGCGGTGACCGCGAATCCGCAGGCGATCATCGGTGACATCGAGTTCATGCAACCGAGGCAGCGCTACGAGGTTCTCGATGCGGCAGGCGTGGCGGGCGCGCACGTTCCCGAGGAAACGATCGGTGGATTGTTCGCCCGGCGCGTGGCTGTGGCCCCGGATTCGGTCGCGGTGACCGACGGGACGACGGTCCTGACCTACGCGGAACTGGATCGGCGCGCGAAGTCTGTCGCCGCCCGACTGATCGCCTCCGGTGCGGGCCCCGAAACACTGGTCGCCGTCGCGATGCCGCGCTCGGCCGAGTTGGCGGTCGGGCTGCTGGCTGTGGTCATGTCGGGTGCGGGCTATCTGCCCGTCGATGTGGCGTACCCGGCCGAGCGGCTCCGGTTCGTGCTCGACGACGCACGACCGGTAGCGATGCTGACCACGTCGGCGATGGCGTCACAGACACCCGAATTCGCCGGGCCGACAGTCCTTGTGGATGACGACAACGTCGTCGACAGTGCGCAGAAATCTGCCGCGCTGCCGGACAACGTCGCCTACATGATCTACACCTCGGGCTCCACCGGTCGGCCGAAGGGTGTCGCGGTCACCCACCGCGATGTGGTCACCCTGCTCACCCACACCGCGGAGAAGTTCGACGTCGGCCCCGACGACGTCTGGACACTGTTCCATTCCTACGCTTTCGATTTCGCGGTCTGGGAGATGTGGGGCGCCCTGCTCTCGGGCGGTCGCCTGGTGATCGTCGACTACGACACCACGCGCACGCCCGACGCCTTCGTCGAGCTCGTGGCGCGCGAGCAGGTCACCGTGCTCAGCCAAACGCCGTCGGCGTTCTACGGATTCGTCGACGCGGAGCGCCGCTACCGTGGGGCGGGCGGCGCCGACCTCGCGTTGCGCTACATCGTGTTCGGCGGTGAAGCGCTCGACCCGTCCCGGCTGACCGGCTGGTTCCTCGCCCACCCGGCGGGCACGCCGACACTGGTCAACATGTACGGCATCACCGAGACGACCGTGCATGTCAGCTACGCCGAGATCGATCAGTCGGGCGGCGGCGGGATCGGTCGCGCCTTGCCCGGTCTGACGGTGTACGTGCTCGACGAGCGGCTGCGGCCGGTTCCGGTCGGCGTCGCCGGTGACCTCTACGTCGGCGGCGGCCAGCTCTCGCGCGGCTATCACGGGGCGGGCGCGCTGACGTCGGGCCGGTTCGTGGCTGATCCGTTCGGCACCCCGGGTAGCCGCCTGTACCGGACCGGCGATGTCGGCCGGTGGCGTCGCGGCGGGTACGGCCTCGAACTGGACTACCTCGGGCGCGCCGACGCGCAGATCCAATTGCGTGGTTTCCGTATCGAATTGGGTGAGGTGGAATCGGCGCTGCTCCGTCATCCCGGTGTCGCCCAGGCGGCAGCCGCGGTGCATCGCCACGCCAAGGACGTCGACCAGCTGATCGGTTATGTCGTCCCCGCCGACGGGCAGGAAATCGACCCGGCGCGGGTCCGTGACACCGCTGCCGACTTGCTCACCGGTTATATGGTGCCCTCGGCCGTCGTGGTGCTCTCGGCGCTGCCGGTGACGGTCAACGGCAAGCTCGACCGAAAAGCCCTGCCCGCACCCGACTTCGACCAAACCGAGGACGAATACGACGCGCCGCGATCACCGTCCGAGATCGCTATCGCCGAAGTCTTCGCACGCACCCTGAACGTGGCCAGGGTGAGCGCCGGTGCCGGCTTCTTCGATCTGGGCGGCAACTCACTGCTCGCGACCATGGCGGTGGCCGAACTGCAGGGCCGCGGCGTGCAACTCGAACTGCCGTGGATGTTCGACGACGCGACACCGCGGGCACTGGCGCGCAGGGTCGACGAGGCCGAGGGCGGTTCGGGCATGCAGGTGCTGCTGCCCTTGCGGCCCGCGGGCGAAGCCACACCGCTGTTCGCGATCCACCCGGCGGGCGGACTGGCATGGTTCTACGGCGGACTCGTCGGACATCTGCGCGGTGATCGGCCGGTATTCGGCCTGCAGGACCCGCATGTCGTCGCCGCCGAGCCCCCGGCCACGTCGATCGAGGAGCTCGCGCACCGCTACGTCGACGAGATCCGCCGGACCCAGGCCACCGGCCCGTACCACCTGCTCGGTTGGTCGCTGGGCGGTGAGATCGCCCACGCGGTGGCGACACAGCTGCAGGAACAGGGCGAACAGGTCGCGCTGCTGGCCATGATGGATAGCGCGGTCGGTGCGCCACCGATCACTCCCGACACCGATGCCGCGCCGGGTGAGCTGATGGCCGATCTGCTCGGTGGCTGGCGGGAACTGTTCGACCTCGGCGACACCGTCACCGCGAGCACCACCGAGCAGGCCTGGCAGGTGATCCGCGATCAGATCACCGGTACCGGCCTGTTCGGTGCCGACCAGGTGGACCGGGTGATGGAGAGTTTCGCCACCGCGGGCGAACTCGCCGACGACTACCACCCGCGGATCTTCGACGGCGACCTGATCTTCTTCACCGCGGGCAAAGACCGCGATGACACCGAGGCCGTCGCGCGGACGTGGCAACCGCACGTCACCGGCCGTATCCACAACACTGTTCTCGACGCTCGCCATCTCGAGCTGACCCACCCGTCCGCGCTGGCCGTGATCGGCCCGATCCTCGAAGGATTCATGAACTGATGACGACACAGCAGCAACTGCGCCTCGACGACGGCCGTACCGTCACCTGCACCAGCCCCGCCGAAGCGCGCATGCTCTGGAACGAGATGATCGCCGACGGGTACTACCGCCAGGCTGCCGCCACCCTGCGTCCCGGTGACCTCGCGGTCGACATCGGCGCCAATATCGGGCTCAGCGCGATGATGTTCGCCGAAACGCGCCCCGGTATCCGCGTGATCGCCGCCGAACCCGCTCCCGCCACGTTCGACTGTCTGCACCGCAATATGGAAGCCCATGTGCCGGGCGGTGTTGCCCTCGAGGTCGCAGTGGGCGCCGCACCCGGTGTGCTGCCGTTCACCTGGTACCCCCGCGCCACCGCGAACTCGAGTCTGTATGCCGACCGTGAAGCCGACGACGATGCGACGAAGACCTTCCTGCGCAACAGCGGCCTGCCCGACGACGCGATCAGCCTCATCACCCGCGGCCTGCACGACGGCGAGCAGATCGATGTCGAGGTCACGACGGTGTCGGCGATCCTCGCGCAGGAAGATCCGGTCGCCGAGATCGGCGTGCTGAAGATCGACGTCGAGCGCGCCGAATTCGATGTCCTGCTCGGCATCACCGAATCCGACTGGCCCCGCATCCGCGCCGTCGTCGCCGAGGTGCACGACCACGACGGCCGCCTCGCCGAATTCTGCGAGGTCCTCAATCTCCACGGACTCACCTCGCGTACCAGGCAGGACCCGTCGCTGGCCGGCACCGAACTGCACGAGGTGTATGCCGTGCGGGCCTGATGGCACGGGTCGTACTGGCGCGCGGGCTGATTCAGGTGCCGATCGGTGTTCTCGCCAGCGCGGCGGCCACGTCGGCGGCTCGGCGCGCCTGGTCGGCGGTGACGGGTTCGTGGGTGATGAACAGCCGGTGGAACAGCGGTGCGACTGCGAGCCGGATGATCTCGGCGGCGTCGACCTCCGGGGCGACCTCACCGCGCGCGACCGCCCGTGCCACGATCGCCGCCGCCTCGCGGTGCCGTGCCGCGTAGAAGTCGCGCAGCGCGTCGGCGGCCTCGGGATGTTGCATCCCCGCGGTGATGAAAGCCGTTGCCACCGAACCTGATTCGGGTTCGGTGAAGCCCTGCCGGAGCAACTCGGTCAGGCCGCGGAGATCGCCGGTGAGGGTGCCCGTGTCGGGGATCGGCCATGGCTGTTGCGAGGCGCGTTCGAGCGCGTCGGCCACGAGCCCCTCCGGGCCGCGCCAGCGCCGATAGACGGTGGTCTTGTGTACCCCGGCTCGTGCGGCGACGGCTTCCACGCTCAGGCCCTGGTAGCCCCGCTCGGCGAGTTCGTCGGTCGTCGCGTCGAGAACGGCTTCCCTGACTCGGGCGCTGCGTCCGCCGGGACGTCGTTGCGGTTCCAAAAACAACTCCTGTTGCGTTAGCTGTCGCGGTTTTGTAGGTTAAAGCTACACGAGTTGCGATTGGAGCATTGTTTGACCACTCAACTGTCCCTGCGCGGAGTATCGAAGTCCTATGCGGACCGGCCCGTGCTCGACACCGTCTCGGCCTCGATCCGGCCCGGTGAACGCGTCGGCATCGTCGGCGAGAACGGCGCAGGCAAATCGACCCTGCTCCACCTGCTCGCCGGGATCGCCCGACCCGACGCGGGCACGATCACCGTCACCGCCGAGGGCGGGATCGGTCACCTCGCGCAAACACTGCCCGGCGACACAGTCGGTGCGGCCATCGAACTGGCGCTGGCCGAACTGCGCGAACTCGAGGCGGGCATGCAAGCCGCCGCCGAAGCACAGGACATGGACCGCTACGGCGTGTTGCTCGCCCGTTTCGAGGCGCGCGACGGCTACGCCGCCGACGCCAGGGTGGACGCGTCGATGCACGGACTCGGAGTCGCGGGTATCGGCCGTGACCGCCCGCTAGACAGCCTGTCCGGCGGAGAACGGGCCCGCCTCGGGCTGGCCTGCCTGCTCGCTGCCTCGCCGGAGGTGCTCCTGCTCGACGAACCGACCAACCACCTCGACGACGCCGCGCTGACCTGGCTGGAACACCGCCTGCGCACCCATCAGGGCACGGTCGTGCTGGTCTCGCACGACCGGATCTTCCTCGATCGGGTGGTCACCGCGGTGCTCGAGGTCGCCGACGGCGCGTTGACCCGCTTCGGCGGCGGCTACACCGGATTCCTGACGGCGAAGGCGGCCGCGCGCATGCGCTGGGAACAGGCATATGCGCAGTGGCGCAGCGAGATCGGGCGGCTCGAGGAGTTCGCCACGAGCACTGCCCAGCGGGTCGCGCCGGGTCGCGCGATGACCGACAACAACAAGATGGCCTACGACCGCAATGCCGGGCGGGTGCAGAGTTCGGTCGCGTCGCGGGTGCGCAATACGGCCGAGCGCTTGCGCCGGCTGCGCGAGGATCCGGTGCCGCGACCGCCCGAACCGTTGCGGTTCCGCGGCCGATTCACGGCAGGGACCGGCGTGGAGTTCTACCTCGGCGGCCTGACGCTCGGCCCGCGCGAGCGGCTGCTGATCCACGGACCCAACGGTTCGGGCAAATCGACACTGCTCGACGCGATCCACGCGACAGCACCGGGACGCGTCGGCTACCTGCGCCAGGACGAGCGCTTCGATCCGGCCCGAAGTGTCACCGACACTTACGGATTCGGGCGCGAACTACTGCTCGCGACCGGGCTGTTCGCTCCCGAACTGCTCGATCGTGAGGTCGGTACCCTCTCGGAAGGTCAGCGGCGCAGGCTCGCGCTGGCCCGTGTGCTCGCCGGTGAACACGACCTGCTGCTGTTGGACGAGCCGACCAACCACCTGTCGCTCACCGTGGTCGAGGAAGTCGAACGCGCGCTGAGCGAGTATCGGGGTGCGGTGGTCGTGGTGTCGCACGACCGGGCGCTGCGCCGTCGTTTCCGCGGAACACAGAAGGGAATTGAGGACTTTGGCTGAGATCGTGCAAGTGATCGACGTGCCCGGCGCCCCGTACGGGATCACCGTCGGGCCCGACGGGGCGCTGTGGTTCACGCTGGTGACGCAGGGGGTGATCGGACGTTGCGCGGAGGGGATCGTGCGGTCCTATCCGCTCGAGCAGTCCGACGGGCAACCGACGGTGATCGTCGCCGGTTCCGACAATGACCTGTGGTTCACCGAGTTCCAAGGTGGTCGGCTCGGGCGGATCACCGTCGACGGTGCGGTGACGAGCAAGTCCATGGAAGGTCCCTACGGTGCGTGCGTCGGGCCGGACGGTGCGCTCTGGTTCACCGAATTACAGGCGGGGCGGGTCGGGCGACTGACCGCGGACGGCCACCTCAGCCGCGTCGAGGTCGACGGCATGCCCTCGATGATCACACCCGGGCCCGATGGAGCGCTGTGGCTCACGGTGAACCAGGGCAACGCGATCGCCCGCGTCGACGCCGACCTCACGCTGCGCGTCCACCCGATCCCCACGGCCGCGGCCGCGCCGGTCGGCATCACCGCGGGCCCCGACGACGCACTGTGGTTCACCGAAATCGGCGCGGGTGCGATCGGGCGCATCGACCTCGACGGCACCATCGCCGAATTCGCGCTCCCGGCGACCGAGGCCCGCCCGCACGCGATCGTGGCGGGCCCCGACGGTGCGCTGTGGTTCACCGAGTGGGCGAGCTGCCGTCTCGGCCGGATCACCACCGACGGCACGATCACGCATCTCGACCTACCGGGCGCCGAACCACACGGACTCACCGTCGACGCTGCCGGGGACCTCTGGGTAGCGATGGAATCCGGTGCGCTGGTGCGGGTTTGTCTGTAACGGCGTCCGTGCCGGTGACCTAGGGCGTGGTCAGCGCCTTGACGACCGCGGTGCCGAAGCCGAGGTCGTTGCTCGCCGGCATGCGGGTGTAGGTGCCGCCGGTCTGGTCGGCGAGGGTCTGCAGGGTCTGGGTGCCCTGGCCGCCGACCACGACGATGTCGATGCGAATGGGCTTGCCCGACTTGGCCGCCGCGGTGATCTCGTCGACCAGCGCGGTACCGGTCAGCGTCGAATCGTCGTCGGGACCGTCGGTGATCAGCAGAATCGAATTCGTGCGGCCGGGGGAGTAACCGGCCACCGCGGCGCGGTAGGCGGCGAGCAGGCTCGGGTATGCCTGATCCGCGGTGAGCTGGCTCGGTTTCACGGCGGTGACCGCCGAGCCGACCGCGTTGCGCTGGGAGTCGGTGAGCAGCTCGGTGGCCGCCTGCACCTTGTACGGGGTGGTGCCGTCGAGGTTCTTGCCGAACGTCCACAGGCCGAGCCCGAAGTCGGGCGGCATCACCTGCAGTGTGGAGGCGACCGCGGCAATCGCGTTCGACAGCCGGGTGGTCGAGCCCTCGGCGGTACCCATCGACGACGATACGTCGAGCAGGACCGTCGCGTTCACCCCGAGCACCGGGTTGGCCAGCGTCGTCTGCACCTTCTCCAGTGCCGCGCGCGGCGGAATCGCCGGTGCCGACCCGATGGCGGGCCCGAAGCCCTCGGCGGCGAGCGCACCCGCCTGCTCCGGTGCCCGCAGGAAGTCGATGAATCGTGACGCGATCAGATTCTGGGTCTTGTCGACCCACGGACCCGACACCAGTGCGGCGGGATAATCGGCCAGCGGCGCGCTGCCGACCGGCCGGAACGCGGTGAGACCGCCGGTGCCGAGCTGCTGCTGGGTCGCGGCGACCGCGTGCACATCGTCATCGAGGGGATTCGCGCTGATCTCCGACATGGCGGTCATCAGATCGGCTGGTGCCTGCGCGCCGGCGGCGAGCCCGGAGATCGCGGCGACGACCTGACCCGACTTGGCGGCCTGCTCGGTCAACGGTTCGGTCCCCGAGATCGCCGCGCCGATGGACGCGGCGGCGGCGGTCGTGGCGTCACCGGCGGGCAGTGCCATGTGCAGCCCACCCCAGCCGGACAGACCGACCTCGTCGAGTGAGCCCTGCTGCAGTCGTGGCAGGTCGGCCCAGGAGATCTGGTGCTGTTCGAGCGCTTGACGCAGGGCATCGGGCACGGCGAGCACGATCGGGCTGGTGGCGATCGAGGCGGGCGTGCCCTCGATCAGACCTGGCACCCGAACCAGCTCGATCGACCGGCTCGAATCGGCGATCCACAGCCCCGGCTGCGGACCGAGACCCGGATCCCATTTCGTGGTGTCGGCGAGACCGGCGACCAGCGCGCTCGACGGGCGGGCCGACACCTTCACCTGCGCGCAGTGGTCACGCACCCGAGGCTTGGTCGCGTTGAACCGGTCGGCCGCGGCACGCACCGGGCCCGAGATCGCCGGATCGACGGTGACGTCGAGCTGTGAGGCCCCCTCGACGCACTCGGCGGCGGCCGCGACATCGGTGGTCGCGGCACGATCACTGAGCTGGACCCAGGCGACGACGGCGACGATCACCAGCACGATTGCCGATGCCGCGATAACCGGACCCTTGCTGATACTTCGAGAACTGGTCCCGTTGCGATGCGTACCCACGCGGCAAGTTTAAGGACACCGCGCGCAACCGCAGCACAGCGCATACCGGTGCGCATCGCCGCAGGTCACAGCATGCGGCACGAGTGGTCGGGCTCGGTCGAGGCAGTGCGTGCAACCATGCAGTGCGTGCTGGATGCGCAGAGCCGGGTGTCACAGCGGACACCCGGCTCGGCCGGTCACGCGCGAATCACGCGGCCGCGATCGAATTCACGACCACCCCACACCCCGGACTGACCGGTCTGTGCCGCGTACTCGGCGCACCCCGCGAGCAACGGGCACCCGGCGCAGATCTTGCGGGCGTAGTCGAAGTCCTGCGACGGGTAGGGAAACCACGCCTCGTGGTTGGGGTCACCACGGCAGGCGGCGCGGTGCCATTGCCCCGAATCGGACAGGGTCAGCAGTTCGGTCAGTGCGAGGTCGGTGGTGGTCACGGCGCGTACTCCTTCCAGATCCGGCGCTGCTTGCGAGCGAGCGGGTCGGGAGCCTTGGGCTCCCACAGCAGCCGCATCCCCGCCTCTTCCGGGGTGCGGTCGGCCTTGCCTGCATTGCACGGTGCGCAACAGGCGACGAGATTGCTCCAGGTGTTCGGTCCGCCCCGGCTGCGGGGGCGGATGTGGTCGACGGTGTGCGCCCAATCCGCGCAGTAGCCGCACCGGTGCTTGTCGCGACGCAACACCCCGGCCAGGGTGGCGCGGCTGTCGTCACCGATCGGCGTGAGGTGCGCCAGGTAGACGTAGCGCACCAGCCGGATCGTCTCGGGCAACGCGATGACCAGATGCTGCGAGCGGATCGGGAACCGCGGTGCCCGCTCGATCACGGTCTCGGCGGCGCCGCTGAGCAGCAGGGTCACGGCCCGATCGGCGGTGATCTCGTCGAGAGCCTCGTAGCTGGCATTCAGCACGAGCACCCTCGTGTGTATCCAGGTGTCGGAAGCGGGCGCCGTCGGGTCGACGGCATGACGAATCAGCATGGGAATCACCATGTTTCGAGAGGAGTGAACGTCAGGAGCGGAGGTGCACGGACCGGTCAGGCCGCGGTCAGGAGACGGCCTGAGCCATCGATATCCAGGCGCATCGCGCGATGGACCGAATTCGCGCGGCGATAGGTCTTGCCCGATTCTCGCTGTGGCGCTTGCTGTTTCACGGCCGTCTCCTCCTCTCGATGCTGCTCGTCGGTTCCTCGCCCGCTGCGAATCACCTGCGTGAAATCATGGTGGCATACCGTGTCCGAAATGTCGGCTGATTTATTTCGGGGCGCATCCCACCGGCGACCGGCGTGAGTTCGGCACGGTGACGTCAGCGCGTGAGCTGCCCGAGAGTCGGGCAGACCCCCACACGGCGAACCCCGCCGAGGCGTAGAGGGCGCCGAACAAGCTGGCGGCCCCCCATCCCCACGTGATGTACGCCCAGGTCGTGGTGACCGCGCCGAGAGCCGAGCCCATCGAGTAGAAGGTCATGTACGCGCCGATGACGCTGCCGGCGCGGTCAGGGTATGCGGTGGTCAGTAGATGCTGGCTGCTCACGTGCACGGCTTGGACGGCGAAGTCGAGCACCACGACACCGACGACGAGCAGCGCCAGGGATGACCCGGCTTGCGCGATGAGTAGCCAGGACGCAGCGAGCAGCGCCAGCGACCACCCGGTGATCCGCTGCGCGTGACCGGCATCGGCCCACCGGCCCGCGCGGCCGGCGCCGAGGGCTCCCGCGAGTCCCACCAGCCCGAACAGTCCGATCTCGGTCGTGCCGAAGTTCCAAGGTCGCGCACCGAGCGGGAGCGCGAGGCCGCTCCAGAGCGAGCCGAAGGACGCGAAGACGAAGAAGGCGATCAGGCCCCGGCTCAGGAACAGTCGATCCGTGGTGACGAGATGTCGCATCGACCGCAGAATCTGGGTGTATCGATCACGCGAGGCTCTGATGTCCGGGTCCAGACCTGCTCGGGTGACGACCGCGAGCCCCGCGCACAGCACGGCCAGCAGGGCATACACCGCACGCCAGCCGAGCGTGTCGCCCAGCAGCCCCGCGACCACCCGCACGCCGAGGATCCCGATCACGACACCCGAAGTCACCGCACCGATGTTGCGGCCACGCTCACTGGGCGCGGAAACAGCGGCGACATAGGCGACTGTCACCTGCACCACGACCGCGAACACTCCGGCGAATGCGAGTCCGGCCACCGCGACCCCACCGCTGGGCGCGGCGGCCGTGATCGCGGCCCCGATCGAGGTGAGTGCCAGCAGCCCGCCGATGAGCCGACGTCGGTTCAGCAGATCGCCGAGTGGCACCAGCAGGATCAGCCCGGCGAAGTAGCCGATCTGCCCGGCGGCGATCAGCACGCCCGACGACTCCGGTGACACACCGAGCTCGGCACCGGCGACGGCAAGGACCGGCTGGATCGCGTAGATCGTGGACACCGCCGCGGCGCACACCGTCGCCAGCACCCATCGCTGTGCTCGCGTGACTCCTGCCGCCACCAGACCTCCAAAGAGTAGCAAAATGAAACCAATTCTCACCGTAGGCAATAATGGTTTCGAATTGCAACCCATCAGGAGGTGGCTCATGGCACCAGCGCCCGGCTCCGACCGCGCATGGACCGACCCGACCTGCCCGGTCGCTCGCACGGTCGACCTGGTCGGGGACCGGTGGAGCCTGCTCATCGTGCGAGACGCCATGGACGGACCGGCGTCGTTCACCGAGTTCCGGCAGCGGCTCGGGATCGCGCGCAACATCCTCGCCGACCGTCTGCGCCGCCTCGTCGAGGACGGCATCCTCACCACCAGCGCCACTCCGAGCGGCAAACGGCACGTCTACGAGCTGACCGGTGCCGGGCAGGAGCTGTTCACGACCATCGTCGCGCTGCGTCAATGGGGCGAAAGGCACGCCTTCACCGACCACGAGCCCCGTTCGGCGCTCGTGGACCACGACGGCCGACCCCTCGCCGCGCTACACCCCCGCAGTCAGTCCGGAACAGAGGTCACGGCCGAGACCACGGCCGTGCGACGAGTGGACTGAGAGCCCGCCGGTCCACGCGTTCTGTTGCGCGGAGGCGGGCCCCGGTCCTCGGCTGACCTACGCCCGATCGGCGGCGACGAGTTCGGCGCAGCGTTCGCCGACGAGCATCACCGTGATGTTCGGGTTGACCGTGGTGTGCGCGGGGAACACCGACGCGTCGGCGACCCGCAGACCTTCGACGCCCTTGACCCGCAGCTCGGGGTCGAGGGGACTCATCGGGTCGTCGACCGCGCCCATGCGGACCGTGCCCACCGGGTGATAGACGGTGTTGTGGGTCCGGCGGACGTAGTCGGCCAGCTCGGCGTCGGTCTGCGCGTCCGGCCCCGGATACAGCTCACGCGCCACCCAGTCCGACAGCGGTGCGGTCGCGGCGATCTCGCGCGCCTTGCGCAGACCGGCGATCATCACGCGCATATCGTGACCCTCGGGGTCGGTGAAGTAGCGCGGGTCCACCTTCGGCTTGTCCCGGAAATCGCGCGAGCGCAATCGCACCGTGCCGCGCGAGCGGGCATGGGTGACGTTCGGTGTCAGACAGAAGGTGTTCTCGGCGGTCGGATACCCCTGCCGCAGTGTGTGCATGTCGAACGGCACGCTGCCGTAGTGCATCATCAGGTCCGGCCGGTCGAGTCCGTCCTCGGTCGGGGTGAAGATGCCCGCTTCCCACCACTGGGTGGAGCTGTCCACCATCGGTCGCGTCGTCTCGAAACCGATCACGCCCTCCGGGTGGTCCTGCAGGTTCGCGCCGACACCGGGCGAGTCGACGATCACCTCGATGCCGTTCTCGCGCAGGTGAACCGTCGGCCCGATGCCCGAGAGCATGAGCAGCTTCGGTGAGTCGATGGCGCCGGCGGAGACGATCACCTCACGGTTGGCCGTGATCCGGGTGGTGCGGCCGAACGCGTTGTCGGTGATGTCGACCCCGACCGCCCGCCCGTTCTCGATCACGATCTTCTTGGCCCACGCGCCGGTGCGGATGGTGAGGTTCGGCCGGTCGAGATGAGGGTGCAGATAGCTGACCGACGACGACGAGCGCGTCCCGTCGGTGCGCCGGTTGATCTGAAAGAAGTTGGCCCCGTTGACGACTGTGCGTCCCGCGTTGAACTCGGCGCGCGGGATACCGACCGCCTCGCAGGCGTCGAGCAAGGCCACACCGCACGGATCGTTCGGCGGCACCGTCATGATGTGCACCGGGCCGCCGCGGCCGTGATGCTCGCCGGGGGCGTCGTTGGTCTCGATCCGCGGATACAGCCGATACACCGAGTCCGCACCCCACCCGGTGGCGCCGTGCTCGCGCTCCCAGGAATCCAGGTCCTCGCGCGGAGCCCAGAACGCGATGCAGCTGTTGTGCGAGGAGCAACCACCGAGCACCTTGGCGCGGGCGTGGCGCATGAACGAATTGCCGTTCTCCTGCGGCTCGATCGGGTAGTCCCAGTCGTAGCCCGATTCCAGCAGTTCCATCCAGCGGTCGAGTCGCAGGACGGCCGGGTCGTCGACATCGGAGGGGCCCGCCTCGAGCAAGCAGACCGTCACCGACGGGTCCTCCGACAGCCGTGCCGCGACGGCCGCTCCCGCGGAACCGCCGCCGACGATCACGTAATCGTATGTGGTCACCGCTGTTCCTCCCGATCGGCGAACCAGCCGGTGACGCCCGGCCGGAGATTCTCGTAGACGTGCTTGGCCTCGCGATACTCGTGCAGCCCGGAGGGACCGAGCTCGCGCCCGACACCCGAGCGGCCGAAACCACCCCACTCGGCCTGCGGCAGGTACGGCCCGAAGTCGTTGACCCACACCGTGCCGTGCCGCAGCCGGGCGGCGACGCGGCGGGCGCGTGCGGCGTCACCGGACCACACCGCGCCCGCGAGCCCGTATTCGGTGTCGTTGGCGATGGCGACGGCCTCGTCTTCGGTGGTGAAGGTCTCCACGGTCACGGTGGGCCCGAACGCCTCGTCGTGCACGCACGCCATCGCGCGGGTGGCGCCGTCGATGACGGTCGGCAGGTAGAACCATCCGTTGTCGAGGTTCCCGGAGCCCCGGTCACCGGTGGCGAACGCGCCACCGGTGCGGATGACGGCACCCTCGGCGCGGGCCTGCTCGACATAGGCGTTCACCTTGTCGCGGTGGGCGGCCGAGATCAGCGGCCCGGTTTCGGTCCCCTCGGCGAAGGGCAAGCCGAGCCGGATCTGCTCGGCGCGGCGCACCAGCTCGTCGACGAAACGGTCGTGTGCCGATTCCTCGACGACCAGGCGCGCGCCCGCCGAACACACTTGACCGGAGTGCAGGAACGCCGCGTTCAGTGCGTTGTCGACGCTCGCGGCCAGCCGTTCGTCGGTGTCGCAGGCGTCGGCGAAGACGACATTCGGGTTCTTGCCGCCCAGCTCGAGCGCCACCTTCTTGACCGTGGCGGCCGCCTCGCGCGCGATGATCTTGCCGGTGGCGAGCCCGCCGGTGAACGAGACCAGGTCGACATCGGGATGTTCGGACAGCGGCGCACCCGCGGTGGCGCCCGCGCCGAGCACGAGGTTGGCCACCCCGGCAGGCACGCCGAGGTCATCGAGCACCGACATCAGCAGAATCGCGGTGTGGGGAGTCAGTTCGGCCGGCTTGAGAACGAACGTATTGCCTGCCGCCAACGCCGGAGCGACTTTCCAGGCCGCCTGCAACAGCGGGTAGTTCCACGGCGTGATCAACCCGCAGACACCGACCGGTTCATAGACGATGCGGGAATCGATGTCAGGGGAACCCGCGTCGACGACCCGGCCCGCGTCGTCGGCGGCGAGTTTGCCGAAATACCGGAAGCAGTTCGCGATGTCGGACATGTCGATGTCGGACTCGTAGGGGCGCTTGCCGGTGTCGAGGGTTTCGGCGCGCGCGAACTCGTCTCGTCGCGCGTCGATCGCGTCGGCGACCCGCAGCAGCAGGTCGCCGCGCTCGGCGGCGCCGGTGCGGCGCCACGGGCCTTCGTCGAAGGCGCGGCGGGCCGCGGTGATCGCGGCGACCGTGTCGTCCCGGCCTGCCTCGGCGACGACCCCGACGAGGGAATCGTCTGCCGGGCAGCGGATCTCGCGCGTCTGCCCGGACGCTGACGGTCGCCAGGAACCGTCGATATAGAGAGTGTCGCTCATGCTGGATCCCTTCACAGTTCGCGGTCGGTGCTGTCGACGTCGCCGGAGTCGGGCTCGTGGTGATCGCTCGCCGCGCGGCGCAGGTGCAGATAGCCGAGGTGGCGTTCGTACTGGTCGAGAATGTCGCCGATGATCTGCTCGCGGCTGTAGCCGTTGAGCGAGTAGCCCTGCGATCCCTCGGCCAGGTAGACCTCGCAGCGGAAGTAGCGGTCTCCGGACCGTTGCGCGAGCACGGCATAGGTCGGGGCCGGCGCCGAAACCGGCCAGATGCCGTACTCGAACCGGGGCTCACTGGCCTGATCGACCAGCAGACGCGGCGACGGCAGACCCTCGTTGGACTGGGAATCGTCGATGGTCGCCGTCATACCCATGTGCTCGAACTCCGCGGCGACATCGTGCATCGCCGGATCGACGGTGCCGCTGATGAATTTGCGGGTGGCCGCGGCACCCGGGTAGTTGACGGTCGAGAGCAACCGGCGACGCCAACTGCTGAGTTCGGCCGGTCCACGGCCTGCGGCGAAAGCTTTGGGCAGCGAGGTGCGGTAGCTGTCGAGTTTGAACGACTCGCTGTGCACGGCGCGCAGCAGCGCGATGCCGATCAGCGCCAACACGAACGAGAACGGCAGCCCCATGATGATGGTGGCGTTCTGCAGGGTCGTGATGGACCCACCCGCACCCGCGAACAGCATCGACAGGGTGAGCACGCCGATCGCGGCCGACCAGAAGATGCGGGTTCCGGTGGCGCAGTCGGCCATCGGATCAGGCAGCTTCGAGGTGAAATTGCCCATGACCAGCGACCCCGAATCGGCGGTGGTCACATAGAAGAGCAGCCCGGTGATGGTCGCGACGCCGAGCAACAGTGTCGCGCCGGGATATTTCTCCAGCAGCGAGTAGAAGCCGAGTTCGGCTCGGTCCGCGGTCTTCTCGGCGAAGGCTCGGTCGTCCCTGGCGACCTCGAGCGCGCTGTTGCCGAAGATCGAGATCCACATCAGGGTGAAGCTGAACGGCACGACCAGCACGCCGAAGATGAACTGGCGCAGCGTGCGTCCGCGCGAGATGCGCGCGAGGAACAGGCCGACGAACGGCGCCCAGGCCACCCACCACGCCCAGAAGAACAGCGTCCAGCTGTCCAGCCAGGTCGACGGCGCGTTCGCCGTCTCGGGATTGCGCTCCCAGGCGAAGGTGTCGAGGGTCCGGTCGGGGAAGGTCGAGAGGTAGTCGCCCGCATTCTGGGCCAAACCGTTGAGCAGGAAGTCGGTGTGACCGGTCACCAGGATGTAGACCAGCAACGCGATCGCCATGATGACATTGAGTTCGGACAATCGCCGGATGCCCTTGTCGACACCGGTGGTCGCCGAGATCGTGGTGATGGCGACCGACAGTGCGATCAGCCCGATCTGGGCGGCTTTGCCCTGCGGGATCCCGAACAGCTGGTGCAGACCGTAGTTGAGCTGGACGATGCCGATGCCGAGCGAGGTGGCGATGCCGAAGATGGTGCCCAGCACCGCGGCCACGTCGATCGCGTCGCCCCACCGGCCGTGTACGCGCTTGCCGAAGATCGGATAGAGCGCGGCCCGGATCGTCAGGGGCAGGTTGTGCCGGAACGCGAAATAGGCGAGTGCGCCGCCCATCAGCGCGTACATCGCCCAGCCGGTGATGCCGTAGTGGAAGATCGTCCAGGCCACCGCGTTGCGGGCCGTTTCGTTGGTGCCCGGCTCGCCGAGCGGGGGATGCAGGTAGTTGTAGACGGGCTCGGCGACCGAGAAGAACATCAGGTCGATGCCGATACCCGCCGCGAACAGCATCGATGTCCAGGAGAACAGGCTGTATTCCGGCCGTGACTCCTCCGGCCCCAGCCGGTAGCGGCCGTACCGGCTGGCGCCGAGGAAAACGACCAGGCCGAGGATGGCCGTGGCGAGCACGAAGTACCACCAGCCGAACCAGGTGGTGGTGAAGGTCTTGACCTCGCCGACGATGGTCTCGGCGCTCGACGGTGAGGCCAGTGCCCAGATCCCGAACGCGAGCACGGTGCCCGCCGCGATGAGGAACACCGGCTTGTTGACCGAACGACGCCCGGCGACCGGATGTGCCGGGACCGCTTCGTCCTCGGTCCCGGCAGGTGATCGTTGCGTGCCGTTGTCCCCGGGATTGCTGACACCACCCATGCGAGGCAGGCTAGTTCGTGCCTACCCCGCGATCGGGGACCTTCAGTGGTTGCCGACCTCGTGTTCGAGCCTGCGCGCCACCAGATCGCGGGCTTGTTCGCGCAGTGCCGGCCGGTAGCCACTCGGATACACCGGGTCTCCCGGCGCGTAGTTCTTGAGCACTTCCTTGGCCAGAGTGATCTTGTGCACCTCGGTCGGGCCGTCGGCGATGGCCATGACCTCGGCGTAGGTGGTCATGTCGAGGAAGGGCAGGTCGGTGCTCACGCCCATCGCGCCGTGTAGATGCAGTGCGCGGCGGGCGATGTCGTTCATGACGGTCGGCATGGCGATCTTGATGGCGGCGATGTCCTTGCGGACGGCGCGGTAGTCCTGCGCCTGGTCGATGCGCCACGCGGTGCGCAGGACCAGCAGGCGGAACTGCTCCATCTGGATCCAGCTGTCGGCGATGCGTTCCTGGGTCATCTGGAAGCCGCCGACGACACCTTTGCGGGCCGGGCGCGACACCGCGCGCTCGCACATCATGTCGAAGGCCTTGCGCACCAACGCGACCGTGCGCATCGCGTGGTGCACGCGTCCGCCGCCGAGCCGGGTCTGCGCGACGATGAACCCCGCGCCCTCCGCGCCGAGCAGATGATCGGCGGGCACCCGGACATCGGTGAATCGCAGATGCCCTTCGTGTTCGCTGAACCCCGGCACGGTGAAGTTGCGCACCAGCTCGAGCCCGGGCGCATCGGCGGGCACGATGAACATCGACAACCGCTGGTGCGGTTCGGCTTCGGGGTCGGTCACGACCATCACGATGTGGAAGGTGGCGAATTCGGCGGCGGAGTTGAACCACTTCTCGCCGTTGATGACCCACTCGTCACCGTCGCGCACCGCGGTGGTGCGGAACGCGGTCGGGTCCGAGCCGCCGGTGGGCTCGGTCATCGCGTAGCAGGAGCCGATCTCGCCGTCGAGCAACGGCTGCAGGTACTTCGCCTTCTGCTCCTCGGTGCCGAAGTGCGCCAGGATCTCGGCGTTGCCGGAATCCGGTGCCTGACAACCGAAGACGAGCGGCGCCCACATCGAGGTGCCGAGCACTTCGTTGAGCAGTGCCAGCTTGAGCTGGCCGAAACCTGGACCGCCGAGCTCGGGGCCGAGATGGCAGGCCCACAGGCCCTGATCCTTGACCTGCTGCTGCAGCGGCCGCATCAGCGCCCGGATCTCGGGGTCGGCCCGGTCGTAGGGATTGGGGTAGAGCAGATCCAGGGGCTCCACCTCGGTGCGAACGAACTCCGCTACCCAGTCGAGCTTGCGCTGGTACTCCGGATCGGTCTCGAAATCCCAAGCCATGGTCAGCCTTTCGTGTTGTCGCCCGTGGCGCGTAGCCCGGACAGGACGGTGTCGGTGAGGATGTCGGCGATCTCGGCGGGGGAGTGGGTGCCGCGCTCGCGGTACCAGTAGCCGAGGGAATTGAGCATGCCGAGCATGCCGTTGGTGACGATGTGGTCGGCGGTGCGCAGTTGTCCGGCCGCGTGGCCCGCGTCGATCACGTCTTGCCAGTGGCGCTGCAGCCGGTCGCGCAGTTGCTGGAGGACGACCGCGTGTTCGTGGGTGAGCGCGTCGGCGTCGCGCAGGTGCACGGCCACCGCGCGCCGATGCGTGACGATCAGCTCGACGTGACTGCGAATCAGCCGGCGCAGAGTCTCGACGGGGTCGGCGTCGGCCTCGATGATGCGTTCGGCATCGGCGAGCAGCAGCCGGGTGTAGTCGCGCAGGATCGCCCACAGCAGGTCTTCCTTGGATCCGATGTGGTAGTACAGCGCACCCCGCTGGACGTCGGCTTTCGCGCCGATCTCGGCCACGCCGGTGGCGTGGAATCCGCGTTCGGCGAACAGCTCGAGTGCGGCGTGGTGGATCCGCTCGCGGGTATCGGCGCGCTCGGTGGCGCGGGGGCGACCGCGACGGCGCACGGGCGATACCGGTTCGGTGGTCACGGCGCCTCCGTTCGGTCCGGCACGCGACTTAATGTTCCGATCAGTACATTAATTGCCCGCGCACCTACAATCAAGGGGTGACCCGCCGCGCCCATGCCTCCGACCTCGGTGGCTCGGCGTGGCGGAATGGACGGAGGCCGCAGGGCGTTCGAACCCACACGAGGTGTCACCTCTACCCACGGGTAACATGACATCGACTTTTCCCACCCGGTTTTCACCAAAGTGAGGCAGTAGATGACAGAGCGGATTCAGGTCGGCGGGCTCCAGGTGGCGAGCGTTCTTCACGATTTCATCGAGAACGAGGCGCTCCCCGGTACCGGCGTAGATTCCGCCGCGTTCTGGGCCGGTGCCGAGCAGATCATCAACGACCTCGCCCCGCGTAACCGCGCTCTGCTCGCTGAGCGCGACGAGTTCCAGGGCAAGCTCGACGCTTGGCACGGCGAGAACCCGGGCACCGGCTACGACAAGGCCGCCTACAAGCAGTTCCTGACCGAGATCGGTTACCTGCGGCCCGAGCCCGCGCCGTTCCAGATCGGTACCGGCAACGTCGACACCGAGATCGCCACCACCGCGGGCCCGCAGCTCGTGGTGCCGGTGATGAACGCGCGCTTCGCGATCAACGCCGCCAACGCGCGCTGGGGTTCGCTCTACGACGCGCTCTACGGCACCGACGCCATCCCCGAGGCCAACGGCGCGGAGAAGGGCAGCGGCTACAACCGCGTGCGCGGCGACAAGGTCATCGAGTGGGGCCGCAACTTCCTCGACGACGCGGTCACCCTGATCACCGGTTCGCACCTGGGCTCGGCGTACTACAAGATCGTCGACGGCGAGCTCGAGATCGGTCTGGAAGACGGCACCGACATCGGCCTGGCCGACCCGTCACAGCTCGTCGGCTACCTGGGCGATCCCGAGGCCCCGACCTCGATCCTGCTCAAGCACAACGGGCTGCACATCGAGATCCAGGTCGACGCCACCTCGCCGATCGGCTCCACCGACACCGCCGGTGTCAAGGACATCGTCCTGGAGTCCGCGCTCACCACGATCATGGACTTCGAGGACTCGGTCGCCGCGGTCGACGCCGACGACAAGGTCGTCTGTTACCGCAACTGGCTCGGCCTGATGAAGGGCGACCTGGCCGAGGAAGTCTCCAAGGGCGGCAAGACCTTCACCCGCACCATGAACCCCGACCGCGTGTTCACCGCGCTCGACGGTTCCGAGCTGGTGCTGCACGGTCGTTCGCTGCTGTTCGTGCGCAACGTGGGCCACCTGATGACCTCCGACGCGATCATCGACGCGCAGGGCAACGAGGTGCCCGAGGGCATCATGGACGGCCTGATCACCTCGCTGATCGCCGTGCACTCGCTCAACGGTGACAACACCCGCCTCAACTCGCGCACCGGTTCGGTCTACATCGTGAAGCCGAAGATGCACGGCCCCGACGAGGCCGCGTTCACCAACGAGCTGTTCGGCCGGATCGAGGATGTCCTGGGCCTGACCCGCAACACCCTCAAGGTCGGCATCATGGACGAGGAGCGCCGCACCACGGTCAACCTCGCCGCGTCGATCGAGGCCGCCAAGGATCGCGTGGTGTTCATCAACACCGGCTTCCTCGACCGCACCGGCGACGAGATCCACACCTCCATGGTGGCCGGGCCGATGGTCCGCAAGGCCGAGATGAAGGCCCAGACCTGGATCACCTCCTACGAGGACTGGAACGTCGACACCGGCCTGGCCAAGGGCCTGCCCGGCAAGGCGCAGATCGGCAAGGGCATGTGGGCCATGCCCGACCTGATGGCGGGCATGCTCGAGCAGAAGATCGGCCACCCCAAGGCCGGCGCCAACACTGCCTGGGTGCCCTCGCCGACCGCTGCCACCCTGCACGCCACCCACTACCACCTGGTGGACGTGTTCAAGCAGCAGTCGCAGATCGCCAAGAGCGGCCCGCGCGCCACCGTCGACCAGATCCTCGAGATCCCGCTGGCCCAGTCCACCGACTGGACCGACGAGGAGAAGCGTCAGGAACTGGACAACAACTCCCAGGGCATCCTGGGCTACGTGGTCCGCTGGATCGATCACGGTGTCGGCTGCTCCAAGGTGCCCGACATCAACGACATCGGCCTGATGGAAGACCGTGCCACCCTGCGCATCTCGAGCCAGCTGGTCGCCAACTGGCTGCGCCACGGCATCGTCACCGAGGCCGACGTGATCGCCAGCCTCGAGCGGATGGCCCCGGTCGTCGACCGCCAGAACGCGAACGACAAGACCTACCGCCCGCTGGCCCCGAACTTCGATGACAACATCGCGTTCCAGGCCGCCAAGGAACTGGTCCTGGAAGGCTGCACGCAGCCCAACGGCTACACCGAGCCGATCCTGCACCGGCGTCGTCGCGAGTTCAAGGCTGCGCAGAAGTAGTGCTGTCGAGTCCTTGAAAAGTAGCTCGTAGCAGCTCTTTTCGTTCGAGGCCCCGCATCGGAGACATCCGAGGCGGGGCCTCTGCCGTCACCGGAGATCACCTCGGATACCCGCTCGTCACGCTCAAAACGGTCACCAAAACGGTCACAGGCAGAACGCGCTGACATCGTCCGCAGAAGTGATCTACCAGTGGGTTCGCGTCTCTCCTTTGGGCTGACGTTGCGGCAATGCGGCATGGGTTGTGGCCGCCCGGTGTCGGCTACAGGACCGTTTCGCAGACTTTCCGAGTTCCCGATACTTGGGTGAGTGCATGGGTTGACGCTCGCCTTGAAGTTGCCCGGTAGTCGGCGTGTCGGAGTACGACGCGCGGGGGAATTGCAGCAATTAGCAACCAGGCAGCTAACTGTCTATACTCTGAAACGTCAACCATTAGCTTGCATCAAGCCTGTGCGCGGCCGATTACCCAATCACGAACGCCCCGAACGCCCCTACCTGGCCAGCTCGGGGCGTTCGGCGTTGCGCGGATAGGAGGCCTCGTGGTCTGCGCGACCCCGGTCATGCCATGCGCGACCTACGCGAGATCCTCACTCTCCACCCTTGACGGCTATAGGGCCGGGAACCATCTCCCGGACCTATCCCGATCGCTCGGCTCCCGAATTCTCACCGCAGATTTGTGCGCCGAGCGGCTATTTCGTCGTGAGGTCGACGACGGTGGCGCCAGCGGCATTGGCCTGCACCGAGGCGATGTACTTCTTCGCCGACTCCTTGGACTCATACGCCTGCGACTGGGCGATGATCTCGCCGTTGCCCCCTTAGGTCGCCACCCGATCTTGCCCGCGACGTCGTCGAAGAGCTCGAACTTTTTTGTCGTGGTCGGCCTCGCTTTGTCCGAAGGGAAAACGCGCCTACCAGTGCAGAATAGGTCGAGTCCGGTGAGGCATCGCGCGGGTGACAATTAGAACTGTGTCGTCGCGGGCGGTGCATCGGCAACCAGAAGCGCGGAGTCGTCGGCGGTCCGGCCGGGCACGGGACATGGCTGAAACAAGCAAGACGTCCGGTAGTCGCCGAAGGACGCCGCTGTCCCGTTGGGGCACACGGTGTGCGACGGCTGCGAGGAGGGTGTGCATTCTGAGGTAGCGAGACCTTCGGGGTAGGGCGTGAATGATTATGTTGGCTTGGGCCCAGAAGGCGTGCGCACGTTGTTCTCTGTGGTGCGCTGAACTTTGGTGGATATCGGTGGCACGGCAATCATGTGTGTCCGTTCAGTGTGTTGGTGGCTGGACGCTGCGGTTCGGCATCATGTGGGACTGAAACGAGTAGACATATTGTCTAACGTAGATATGCGTATCTAAGTATATAGCATTGACGGCGTCAGGAATCATCGTTGGTTACATACATTCGCTGCCGAGCAGGGAAGGCCTCGGGCCCAAATGCGTGGCGCGTATGGCAGTTCCGGGTCGGCCGCTGAAAATCTGGACCCGATCGGTGTAAATGTGTCCCCGCAGTTCGGGTGCAGATTCTGCGTACATGCCCGTGCTAAGCGACCGTTCCCGAGGGCGCAGTCAGGGGTCCGCGTTCGCCGATGATGGAAGGACACCCGCGCAGCGCACGCTCAGGCCGTGCCAGAGAGGGGGCGTAACCCCCTCCAGTGAATTCCGATACTCAGAGGAAGTGGTCTTTGAGGTCAGGAGTGGCCATGCGGAACGGAGGAGTGGTTGGCGCTTTCTTGGTCATGGCCGCGATGTTGTGCGCCTGCGGTTCGGAAGAGAATCCCGATGACAGCGGAACGGCTGAATTTACTAATCTCCAGTATCCGACGACGCCAACGACCACCGCGGAGCCTGTTCTCACTCTCGACCCCGATCTTGTCGAAGCGGGCGTCACCGAGGAGCTACTGCAGCAATTGCATACCGTGGCCAGCAGTACCAACTACGGCCTCAAACGCGACGCGCCGATCCCGCGGGACATCTTGCAAGCCGTAGGAATGACGATGGTTGACCGTTGCCGTGAGATCGCGTCCGGCGCGGAGACCTGGGAGCGAGCAGTGGAACTCGACATATCCACCGGTGCAACCCGTTCCGACTCCACAGACATGAACCGATTCCTCCGCACCATCTTCTGTCCCGCCGTCCGGTAGCCACTTTGTGGGCGTTGCCGAACGGCGTTCGTCAGCTCAGTTCGGCTGATTAGTCGGTAGCCGGCGACTGACAACAAGGCCCATCGACGGACCCCGCCACCGGCCAAGCCTGTGTCGACATCCACCCGTCACCGGCGTCGGACACACTGAGGAGATCGGCATCGGTGGTCATTCGATCCGGCATTGACCGTTCGGCGCCGCTTTTTCGGTGTTGTCGCGACTTCGAACTAGTCGAACACCCAGCCCTGAAGCCCCTCGATGGCGCGCTCCCACCGGAGTCTCTAGGAGGAGACTGTGGGGTCTCCGGAGGTGCGGCCGGTGCGATCGAGGTGGACGGTCGCTACGCACACACGGGCCGTGAGGGTGTCACGTCGGTATTCCAGTACAGGCCAGCCGCTGTTGTCCTCTGATTCGCGGATGTACCCCTCGACTTTCCTCAACGCGGCCAGACGCTTGCCGACGGCTTGGTGGAAATTCTTCTGCGGCACCAACAGCAAAAGCACGGCAGCAGTGTCGTGGGTGATGAGGTATCCGAAAAGCTGCGGGTCGAGGGCTTTGGTCACGATCGTGTCGTCATGGGCCCACTTGGATTCGCAGATGAAGATCTTTGCTGGACCACTGCCCTCCGCGAGCTTGTCGGCCTCAATGAAGATGTCGGACTTGCCGCTGTGGGTGAAGACCTCTCGCTGAGCACCCGGCAAGGTAGCGTTCAACGTGGCGGCGAGTAGATCGCTGATCTGATCCTCGGTCAGGTCCGAGAACGACCTACCGTAGCGTTCAACAGAATTTGCCCAGATCCGGATAGTCCGCAACACCTCCGCGAACGAGGCCGGCGCCAGACGCGGCCGGGTAGTGAGGACAACGGCACCGTCAGCCTGGCCAGGTGGGAGTTCGATGCCCGCGGGCTCGGCCAGGCTGTCAGCAACGTTTACGTCATCCAGCTGTAGTGCGGGCGCCTTCCATGACGCGGGGAACCCAAGGTCGGCGGTGACTGCGGCGCGGTTGGTCAGCCTGCGCCGCTTGTCCTGGATGAGGCGCCGAAATTCCTCCGGCGCCTCGACATCGAAGAAGTCGGCCGTCTGCTTGGCAATCGCCTCCACGAACCGCCGTGCGAGCGACACCCGCTCATCGACCTCGAGACGGAAGCTCAGGATGCCGTCGTGGACCTGCTGTTCCTGCTCCAGTGTCAGATCCAGATATCCGTACATGGCCCAGCGCTCACCGGATTCGGTCATCGGGCTGAGGAGCCAGGTCTCGTACGCGACTCGAAACCGGTAGTTGTGCAGCCGATTCTCGATGAGGGTGTCGTAGTACTGCTCCCACGCGTCGGCGTCGACAGGGACCAGGCCGGTGTCGTCCCGGTCGGGCCAGCGCATGAGGAGCCGCTCGTCTCCGTGGATCGGGAGAACGATGCGGTGGCGAGTGATCGTCTCGCTGTGCTCCCCGTCCGAACTGGTTGGCCGCTCAGTATCGTCGATCCGCGGGCCCGGCTCAGGCTGGCCGACAGACGGCGATGTTGGACGGCCAGCAGACAGCCTTTCAGGTAACAAGGCCGCGAAGTCGTCCAGTTCGGCGAGCTCACCGATCTGCTGTAGCTCTCGATGTAGTCCCAGCTGCTCGAGAAGATGACGAAGGAACGTCGACAGCGGGTAATCCTTGCGAACGTCTGTGGTGAACGCGGAAAACGAAACCATGGCAAACAGCATATTTGGCGGCACCGACACCCGGCGCCGGGCACGAAGGTCCCGTTCAAGCAACCGTCCTCGGACACCTCGCATCTCTTCGGGGTTGACTACCACCTGCAACCACAATGAACACCGACCCATGGACATGGGCCGGTGGATCGTTTCATGGGCTCAGCGGATCGGGGCTTGCAGGCCGGCGTCCGCGGGCGAATCTACCGGCGCGACGTCAACGAATGAACCAGCAGCCGCCTCCGCCCCGGGTCGGCCTAGGTCATGTCTCCCAATCGGATTTTCGGTTCACGACCGGTAGTCCGTCAGGTCGGGCATCATGTTCGCCGTGGCAGCGACTGTCGGTGGCCGGCATCAGGTTCTGACGGACAACCAGTGGGAACTGCTCGAGCTGCTATTACCGAAATCCGATGGCCGCGTGGGCCGTAACTTCTCCAACAACCGCCAGGTCGTGGAGGGGATGTTGTTCCGGTTGCGGACCGGGATGCCGTGGCGGGACCTGCCCGAGGTCTTCGGTCCGTGGCAGACGGTATGGAAACGTCACCGCCGTTATGCCGCCGACGGGACCTGGGATCGGGTGCTGGTCGCGTTGACCGCGTTGGCGGATGCGACCGGGAATCTCGATTGGGTGGTCTCGGTCGATTCGACGATCGTGCGGGTGCATCAACACGGCGCCAACACCCGTCGCGGTGACGGTGTGGTCGCCGGCCCGGATGGTGAGTTATGAGCCGGCTGATCACGGGATCGGCCGGTCTCGGGGCGGGTTGACGACTAAAGCTCATCTGGCCACCGACGGCAACGGACGCGGGTTGGCGGTGTTGATCACCGCGGGCCAGGCCGGTGACTGCCCGATGATGCCGGTGTTGCTCGACGCGATCGCGGTTCCGCGACTGGTCGGTGGCGCACCGCTACGCAACCCTGATCGGGTCCTGGCCGACAAGGCGTATTCGTCGGCGGCCAATCGAGAACTGTTGCGAGGCAAGAGGATCACGGCGGTGATCCCGCAGCGTTCCGACCAGGTCGCCAACCGCAAACGCCGCGGCCGTGCCGGTGGACGCCCGCCCGGGTTCGACTCGGATGCCTACAAGGGTCGAAACGTAGTCGAGCGGGCGTTCAACAAGGCCAAACACTGGCGTGGTGTCGCGACTCGCTATGACAAGCTGGCCTGCACCTACCGGGTTGGGATCGTCATGGCCCTTACGGTCGAATGGCTGAAGCTATTGGGAGACATGACCTAGTGGCCTGTTCGCGAAGTTGGTGAGGCGATGCATCAATGCGCGAGCCGCGGCTGGTGTGAGGTCGGGCGGATTCGTCGGGACGATGACTTCGAGCTCTGCCGGTTCCGTGCTGGCGTCTCGGAGAGTGGCGCGCGTCGGCAAAGGGTTCTGGGGCAGGCCTGGTTTCTGCAGTGGGTCCACCTTCGGCAGTGGTGGCCTGGTCAGGGTTGCCTGCGGTGGACTCGATCGGCCCAAGGCCTCCGCGGTAGAGGGTTCCATGACCCGCTGATGTCGTCGGCTTCTTAAGGATCTCTCAGATTGACCCGTCTTGAACCCCCACGGGCTCCTGCCTGCGGTTTTGCGACTTACCCGACTCGGCTGTCCCCAGTGGCACACGGCCATATGTGCTGGTCAGAGGGGTAATGCGGTGAAAAAAAATTGTGTCCGGAGGGCGATTCGACCACTATGCACACCGTCTGATTCAGCGGACGTCATTGGTGCTGCACTAACGGCGCGATCGCCTTGAAGCCCTTGTTAGAGGACCTATCGGGTCTGTGGCCGGCCGCGTAAGCGCAGTTCAGTTGGCCACCTGCAGAATCGATGGCCCAGTTGTCAACGGACGGGTCGCAGGCGATGCCAGCTGCGGGCACAGCCTTCGTCGGCGCGGGCCGGGTGGTCGGGGCGACCGTTGACGGTGCAGGTGCCTCCGTTGTCGGTTCCGCCGACGTTATGGGAGAGGCCGGGTTCCGAAGCAGATTCGGAACCCGGCCTGGTTCATTCCCCACAAAGCCACCACTAGATCCACGAGGGACTTGCGCCGCGGTCATATTGTGGTGCTCACTCTGTCGGCCGCAGCGTGTGTATCGCCTGCCTTGGTGACGGGTTTCGCTTCGAGAGTCTCAGTGAGGTCGGTGCCCACCAGGCTCACCGATCCCGATTGACTCCCGCGAGGACGCCCTGATTGCGGAGGCGTTCGAGGTGGCGCACATTGCCGAGCCGCTCAAGGAAGTCCGGGTAGTCGTCGACGTTCTTGAGCGGCTCGGAGGCGAGCTTGAACTCCCGTCGCAACCTTGCCGTCTCGGCGCGGACGACGTCGCCTGCTGTGCTGTCATCCACAGCTGCGTCGACGCGCTTGAGTACTGTCAGAGCACGGTCTCGCGTGCAGCCGCTTGAATGATCGGCGGTGAAAGTGTCGATGATGCGATCCAGACGCTGGTCCCGGCGGCTGTCGGACTCGCGCTCCTGCGCCAAGCTCAGCCTGTCAGCGAGATGCTCAATCAGTAGGCCGAAGTTCTTGTCCAGCGCCGGGACTCCGGGTGGGCGGCTCGCGTCACCCTCGGAATCGGCCAGGAATGCCAGAAGCTCTTTCGCGAACCCCGCCTTGCTGATTCGTGTGTTGAAGACGGACTCAAACGCCTTGTCCAATGCGTCCCAGAGGCTCCCGTCCGTGGCCTGAAGCAGGCCTGTGACGTCGTCCTCGCCGAGCCGCTTCGCCGACTCCTCGTCGAGCCCGAGGAACGCGCGCGCATACCGTCTCGCGGCTGTGACTGCGACCGCTGCTGGCACCAAGTCCTCAGGTTCGCGGACGAAGACGCCTTCAGAAACTTCCAAAGAGACGGCGGTCGACCAGTCCGTCACCTGGACGACGAGGTCGTCGGCGACAGTCGGTCTGCCGTGCGCTCCGCCCTTCCTGATCTGCTTGCGTGCCGTTTCGCCGGCGGAGTCGCCGTCAACAAGCACGACGCACGCGGGCTTGACCCGATCGCGACCGCGAGCGAGGTAGAGCATGTAGGGGATGTTCGACCCGCCCGGGACGATGGTCACCTGGTTGAGGTCCAGGCAGCGACTGGGGGCCGTACCTGCGCGCAGCAGCCGCATGTTCATGCCAGCGAGAAGGACCTGATCTGCGATGCCCTCGACGAAGAGGTTGTCGCCACCGATGAAGGCGGTCTCGGCGACGAACGCGCCGAGAGACGTGCGCAGCGGCTCGTAGTGGTTGCGCGTCGCGTCCTTGACATGTCGGGTGCCCTCGTCGCGCGAGCCCTTATCGACCACTCGTACCCGGTGGCCGGCGTTGCGGTTGATAAGGAACGGCGAGTGCGTTACATACACGACCTGATCTTCGCGGTCCTCGTCGTCCGGGCGCGCATAGTGCTCAAGCACCCGCAGAAGGTCTTGTTGTCCCGAGGCGGAGGGGTAGGCGTCCGGCTCGTCCATGAGCAGAACTTCCGGCTTTGCGATCGGTCGCTCATGGGCGAGCAGCTGCACGTAGTAGCTGAGGAAGTACCGCAGCCCCCGGCTCCGCTCCGTGAACGAATAGTCGGTGCCGGTGCGGTCGCGGATGGTAAACACGAGCTCGTGCTCCCTCGGCGAGACGCGGAGCTGGAACTCCGAGTCCTGGCTCCACCACCGTGAGACGTTCAGATGACGAGCGATCGAGTTGTTCATTTCCTGAATGAGTCCGTTGACCAGTCCTTCGCGTTCCTCGGCAATTGCGCTCTGGAGCTCCCTGAAGCTCGACTCCTCGATCCGCGCGATTTTCACAAGAAGATCGAGGCCGAGCTGCTGTTCTTGCTGCCAACGCGCCGACTCGGACGAGTTGTCGCCGTTGACGAGCGCCAGGACGCTCGGCGCGCTCTTTGTAACATCTTCGGCCGTGGTGATGGAGGCGAACAGATCCAGGAGCGCGGATCGCTTCTTACGCCCGGCGAGACCGCCGCCGTTGTTGGCGAGCTTCGCGATCGATACGGAGTCGGGGAGCGCGATCTCGGTGTTCAGTTCGTGTGGGTGTGGCAGCAGGCCCTGGAGGGCAGATACCTGCTCGTCAGCGAGGATGACGCGGTCGTCGTCGCGGTTCACCACCGCGACCACGTCTGGCTCTGGGCGGAGCAGTAAGAGCTCGCCGTTCTTTCGCCGCGGGATGCCCTGCTTGTCGACGGCGTCCGCCTCGCCGGTGTCCAGCTCGAGCGTCAGGCCGACTTCAGGAAACCGACGGGATCCGTGTTCGACAGAGAACAGCGTCGACGACCTGCAGAAGTCGCGCTGACGGAGGCCAGTGCCAGTGAGCGCGATCCTGATGGCATCGAGCAAGTGGGTCTTGCCGGATTCGTTCGCGCCGACCACGGCCGTGATGTCGGGTTCGATCGGGATCCGAACGTGCGGCATCCAGACACCGTCGACCTGCTGCCAAGGCACGGGCTTCGCTCCTGGCATTGCTTTCAGCTCATAGTCGAAATTGAACGACTTGTAGAACCGGATCCAGACCTGTCGTACCCGCACGAGCGCTCCCTTGCTCATCATGAGACCGGTCCAAGAACTCTGTCGCTGTCGAGTCTATGGATGGCCACCGACAGATCGCGGCCTCCGCAGAATGCGGGCTTCGAACACGACGATCCCTTACGGCTTCGTCGGTGTGGTGGAGATCCGGTGTGCCCGCCGTCAGCCGTCCTCATCGTTCGACAGCAGCGACGACAGGCGGCCAGGAGAAGGAGCGGATGGACCCGGCCTCAGACGAATTGGATCTGGTGAATGTTGTCGAGTTCGGTGTCCGGACTTTCCGGTTCGCGGTACGGGTCCAACGCGGTGATGTCTCCGAACGACAGCCCTGCCTTCTGCTCGATCCATTCGATCCGGCGCTGGGTAGTCTTGTGCTGACCGAAGACGAACTCCTGTTCGGAGAGGAACTCTCCTTGCGACAGGCTGTAGCCGGTCGCGGTGAGTGCCCCGGTGGTGTCGTGGATGAAGACGATCACCTTCCAGAACGCGACAGGAATTCGCACGTCGAACTTGATCGGGTCGTCGTCGTGGAGGAAGGGGCCGGTGATCACCGAGATCCTCATCTGGTCCCGTCGTGCGTTCTGCAGCGCGTAGTTCTCGAGGTCGAGCCAGACTCCGGCGTTGAAGGTTTGCATCTGCGGGACAGCGTTGGTCACGTGCATGGAGTCGTTGTTGGCGCGTGCGGCGACGGTTTCCGGACCCCAGACCGGGTCTTCACGTCGAGTCATGTGCCCGCGGGAGAACTTGGGTGCCGGGCCGTAGCACTCCTTGCTGATCTGCGCGTGGTCCGGGATGCGTGGGTCGCGCCGCCACTGCGTTCGATCGGCCCTGGCTCGTTGCTTGCCGTCGATGTTGACCGCGCTGTAGAGGCACATGCGCCGTGTTCTGCTCATCACGACCGAAAAGTGTTCGTAGTTCAGCACAGTGCCGTCGCGGCCGTTGTCATCGAAGACGAGGACATCGTCGTGATCGTTGACCACCGGCAGCGTGACTGCCGCATCCGCGCCCAGGAATGTCTGCGAGAATCCGCTGCGGCCGAGGTAATCCGCGGCGATTCCCTCGATGACGAGGTCCTCGGTCGAGATCCCGGGCGTAGGGGGAGAGGCCGTCGTGGGCGCCGGAGCAGATACCGCAGAGGGGTTGTCCGTGTAGGGGTCTCCGATCTCGACGGTGATACGCAACGGCACGACAGCACTGAACCGCGCCGGCCCGCCTGCGGTCGGTGTGGCAGTGTCGAATGTGCCGGCACCGACAGTGTCCACGGTGACCGCGGGAGTCGCCGGTCTTCCCCGCCTGCCCAGCACTGCTGACAGGCGCTGTTGGACCACCGGGGCAGCGACAGCGAAGTTGGCTTCGAGGAAGCGTCCGGCGAAGTGCAGCCCAACTGCTTCGCCGGTGGTCAACGACACCACGACCGACCCGGAGTTGCCGCCCAGTGTCGTGCAGTCGTGCAGGATCACCGGACCTTGTTTGCGGGTCAGTCGCCCCGGTGCCAGGCGTTTCTTGTCGTAGAGGTCGCCGTAGATCTGTTCCATGAGCGCTTGATCGGGTATCCGGCTGTCACGTGCGGGGTATCCGATCACCGCGAGGAAGTCGTCCACCACCGGGTCTTGGGACATCGGGATCGGCGCGGGTGTGCCCGGACCGGTTTGATCCACCCGCAACAGCGCGATGTCGGGACCGGCGTCGTCTTCGATGTGCAGGATCTCGGTCATCGCGAAGGTCAGGTCTTCGGGCCGGTTCGCCTCCTCAAGAAAGTCGATGGAAGCGGTCATCGGACCGAGAATGCCCTGGCGGAACACGAATTGGGCACCGGCGGCGCGGCCGAATTCTTGGGCGACGTGGCGGTTGGTGACGATCACGTTCGGTGCCAGTAGCCACCCGGTGCCCAGCCAGGAGGCGTCGTGGCCGGTGACCTCGATCCTGCCGACGGCGCGCGCGGCACGGATCAGGGAGTCAGAAGCCGCGCTCAGACGGGTCCGCCAGACCTCGCTGTCGGGATCGGTGAAGCTCAGTTGTGCGGCGTCGCGATGGATGGTCAGCACGGGGCGGCCGGTGCGCACGACGATCGTTTCGGTGTGGAAGCCCGCACCGCCGAACTCCTCCGCAGGGCTCGACGACGTTGTGCCGTCGAGTGTTTCGCGGGTGTCGGGAACCGCCACCAGTTCGGTCTCAGAGGTGACGGCGCGGGTCTCGGCTAGTTCGGCACGCAGCTCATCGTCGCTGTCTTCGATAGTGGCGTTGTGGAGCGCGAGCCGAGCGTGGACACCCTCAGAAATATCCATAGCGAGACAGTATTACGACGGTAGGTGGTCCTGCTCGGTTCGGCGAAATTTCCTGGGAAAGGGGAAGCGCTGCAGTGGGTTCCGCTGGCCCGCATCCGCGGTGTTCAGTGGGCTGAGGCGACGTTCTCGTCGATGTAGAACGGCGACGGACACCATGTCTGAGGTGCACACGCCATGTCAGCGACTGACTCTGCCGCGTACCGGCGGTCGCGAAGATCGCTGATGGACATCGAAGACGCCGCCCAGTGACTACGCAGTCCTTCTGCTCGTGCCGGGGACCTCACAACGCCGCCTTCGTCACCGGGTCATGCGACGGCTCCGGGGAACCGTCCTGGTCTCAGTCTCGGCAGTACGGGCACCACGGACGCAGCCTGTGATGCAACCAGACCGAGTACATGAACGCCGCCCACAGCGCATCGACTGGCAACAACACCACCCGCGGCAGACCGACAGAGTGGACAAGGAACACTGGCACGCTGATCATCACCACCACCAGCAGCACGCGAGGGGTAGTGCTCACCCAGTGCCGCAGCCACAGCAACCATTGTTGGCGTTCGGCGCGCTGGCCGGCATCGGCGGGGACCTCCCGCATGCACTGCACGCACAACCGCCGAAAGTCGTTGTGCATCAGTCCGATCAGCAGCGCGGCGTTGCCGAAGAGGATCGTGAGCTCGACCGGGGTGCTGGTGTAGCCGAAATAGGTGGCGACACGCGCTGCCGCAACTGCTGCGAGCGCGTACAGCATCAGGTGCGCGAGGGTGTTGAGGAGTCGGCTGAACCGGGACTCGTCGTTGTTGAAGGCGTTGTCCATGATCGCCACGTCAGATGCGTCCTTGGTGGTTGGGCGGTGGGGGAGTGGGAGCCGTCGAGATTGGACCGGGGCGACCAGTTGAGCTGTAGTCGGGATCGTAGGCCGGGGTACCGACGTCATCGGGCGGTGTTCGCGTGACCACACTCACGCGGCGTGTAGTCGGTGAAGTGTTCGGCGGCGCCTAGCCCCGCAGTGTGGTCGTGTCGGCGAATTCCGAGATGCGTCCTCGGCGAATTCCGATGCGGTACGGCATCGACGACGGTGCGCCCATGAGCCTCCTACACTGCGAATACCTCACGCGCACAATTCCGCTCACCGACTGAAAGCCACGTCCTGTGACTGATCTGCTCGACACCCTGCCCTTCGATTGGACTCGCCCGGAAGCCCAAGAGCTGCTCGACATCCTCGCCCGCAGTTACTACCGAGACCCCGAGGTCGAGCGGTTGGTGCTCCAGGTTGGCATGTCGCCCGCTGACCTGAATTGGTCGCAGCCGATGGTCGGTGTCTGGCACGACCTGCTCAGCCAGGCACGCAACCAGAACCGTCTGCGGGATCTGGTCGACGCGGCGACCAGGGACCGCCCGGCTATCGCCGGACGTATCGGCGAGCTCGTGCTTCCCGCTCCCATCGTCGAAGCTCCGGCTGCAGCCGATTCCCAGCCTCACTGGTACGGATCAGACGACCCCAAATATCTCGAAGCTCAGATCTTCGACAAACCGACCCTGCTGGACGTGGCGTTCATGGCGCGAGGAGCGGCCATCGCGGCCGCGGTGTGTCGGCTGCTGGTGACCATGCGATCCGGTCGCTACTACGGCACGGCGTTCCGCATCGGCGCGGACCTGTTGCTGACCAACCATCATGTGCTCTACGACATCAAATACGACTCCGCCCCGTCGGCGAGGGAGGTGCAGGCGTGGTTTCACTATGAGCTCGGTGCCGACAACCAGCCCCGCGAACCGCTGATCTTTCAGGGGCGAGTCGAAACAATCGTCGGCGAGGAACGCGATGACTGGGCCGTGATCCGTGTCGATTCGACGCTGCCCGACGACATCCCCGTGATCGGGCTCACCACATCAGCGTCTGTGGTGGCAGATGATCGCGTCAACATCATCCAGCACCCCAGTGGCGGGCTGAAGAAGATCGGGATCCATCACAATCTGGTCCGCCATGTCGATGACCGAGTCGTGCAGTACTGGACCGACACCGAACCGGGTTCCTCCGGTGCCCCGGTTTTCGACAACGACTGGAATCTCGTTGCGCTGCACCGTGCTGGTGTCGGGTCGACCGAACTCGCACGGGGCAAAAATTTCGGTACCACCATCGGGCGTGTGATCTCAGGACTGCAGACTGCGGGTATCGACCTGGTCTGAGGATAGCCCTGGGTCACCCGAACTGCCGGTGAATATTGCCCGCCACGCCAGGCGGGCAATCGGGTCGACGAGCGAGGGCGAGGCTGCGAAGGCCCGGGGTGGCTGTCTCGATCGTGATGAATGCCTCGGCGATCGCGGCCCGGTTCGCGTCCGAGACCGTCGGCCACAGGTCCTCGAGGCGAGTGAGGAACTCCGCATCGGCGCGGGCCAGCACGATGAGAAGGTGCGCGAGCAGACGTTGAGATCGGCTGGCGATGCGTCCGACATCGACGTTCATCAGGAGTTGGGCTACCTCGTCCTCGACGGCGCCGACTCCTAAGTGCGCCAACCCCAGTGCTGTCAACGACTGCTTATAGATGCCGAACAGCGCGGGCAAGTGCCGGCGCAGGCGCTGCGCAACCGCCTCGGGCAGCAGTCGTTCGATGGTGGCGCGCAAGACGGACAGGATCGCTGAGGCCATTTGCGGTGTGAGCGCTCCGGCAGGGCCAGGCCCGGCGCGATCGATATCGATCAGCAACGTCAGCAGGGCATCGGCGGTCTGCGGGTCTTCGCCCGCGTCGAGCGAGAGCTCGAGGCGGGCGAACAGTTGCTCAGCGTGTGACCGGTTCAGCACGATCTGGTCGCGCAAGTCGTGGAGTTTGACCGCGACGATGCGCACGGAGTTCGTGTGCGGTGAGTTCAGAAGTCCGACCAGCCACGCTGCGGCATCATCGCCGATTGTTGCCGTCGGCCAGTGCGCCAGCGCGGTGCCGACCGCCGTCATCGCCGCGGACGCGACGTTGGTGCTCGGATCGTGGGCATACTCCACGATCCGCGCCCAGGTATCGGGGTCGTAGCCGCACACCAGCCCGTCGAGGCGAGCCCGACTGGTTCGACTGGCCGGGTCGGTACCGGGCACCAGGGTGCGCAAGTCCGCGGCGAGCTCGGCCAGTACCCCCGGTGTGTGGGCGGTGATGTTGAGGAAGGTGTCATACGCACTGGTGACGGCCGAGGCGTCCCCACCCTGGTCACGGAACGCGAGAAGGGCACGCAAACGATCGGCCAGCAAATCACTGTGGGTGCCGCAGGCTTTCACCGCCGAGGGCCATACTTTGCGTGGCATCGTGTCGATCCATTGCGACAGCACCCGTGTCACCGCGAGCCGTTCTGCACGATCGAACGAATCCGCGGTGTGGTTGACCACGGCGCATGCCACCCCGACCGCGGTCGTGGTGGGATTGCTCCCGAGAGCGGTGACCGTGCGCAGCGCCAGTTCCCGGTGGGTGTCGGCGATGTACTTGGCGACATTGACGCAGCGGTCGCCTGCCACGCGCGCAACCTCGCCCGCGGTCGCATATCGGAGAACCTCGCCCGCGGTGCCGGGATCGGTACACAGGTGCGCCACCAGGCGCACCTGGCACGAGTCCCACCGGGCCGGCAGTTCGGCGGTCATGATGTCGCGCCAGGTGACCCAGCCGAGGCGGGTTCGGAAGCCGGGTAGGTGCTGGCACCGGATCAGCAGCGCGGTCAGGTCCTCGACCGAACCTTCCGGGCAGGCACAACGTGTCGCGACAACAATCAGGTCGATGTCGCGCGCGTCAGGTCCCATCGCTTTGATTGCCCGCAGCACTACCCGTTGCGCTGACGGGGGCAGCATCTCGTAGCGATCGATCAACACCGCCGCGGTCGCGCTGTCAACGCCCTCGGCGACCACCGCCGCGATGAACGCCCTCGATGTCGAGGAGAGCACAGCCGTGGCAACGTCGGTGCGCGGGCAGAGAGCGTCGAGAACCTGTCCGATCCCCGCGGGCCTTTCCTGCGCCGCGATCTGTGCGATCAGTTGGGCTGCTCCGGTCGCGAGCCCGGGAAGTTGCGGCTCCTGTGCGTGTTCGATCCGGGCGACCAGCACTTCGAGAGCGGCGCAGTGGCACGGCGCAGGTGCGTTGGCCAGCACGCTGGCATTGGCGTCGATGACAGCGCCGGCATCGGCGGGCACACCCGCGTCGATGCGCAAAACCTGCTGCGGCGATCGGCGTGCGAACGCACCCGCCAGTTGGGCTTTGACTCCTTCGACTTCGGACAAGGGGATCGCGGCACAAACATCGTCAAAGCGGTTGTCGTCCATGGCCAGCATGGGCAAGTGCCGCGCGATCGGCCAATACGCGGGAACCAGTGAGCCGTCGAGGCCGGTGCGCAGCCGTGCGAAATCAGCGGCGGTCCCGATCCGGCGCAGGTGGCGGGCTACAGCGTACTCGCCGAAGGTCTGATGGAAGAAGCTGAATCGGTCAGCGGCGGTGACCACCGCACCGTCGCTGAGCAGCAGATCAAAGGCACCCTCGTCGGTATTGAGCCGCCCAGACACCGAGGTGGCGAAACGGTGTTCGCTCTCGAGCCACATTTCTTCGGCCAACGCGTTCGCGGCCGCGACTTGGCGTCGTGCGTTGGCGCTACGTGCGCCTCGGCCGTGGCGATCGGCGGCGATCCGCTTGGTCCAGTAGTCGTCATAGAGGGCGGTGACGGTGAGATCGTCAGGGATTGCACCGGATTCGGCATACACATCGCAGGCCATGGCCAGCCGAAGCGGGGTGGCCAGGACTTGTGCGGCACCCGGTTCGGCCAGGCTTGCGATGAAATGTGTGCCGGCGTCGTCGGTGATATCGGCGTGCGCGCCGACGAAGGCTCGAGCCCATGCACTGATTTCCTCGCCGGTGAGCAACGGCATCACATACTGCGATTCGGCGATCCCGCGAGCGGTACGCAGATAGTTCGTCCACTCGTGGTCGCGGCATGTCCACACCAGCTGCCCGAATCCGGCGATCCTGCTAAGCAGCCCGGCGATGGCGTCGGCGTTGCGTTCGCGCACCACCAAGTCCACCGTGTCGACGAGGACGTGCACGTCACCGGCAGAGGCGATGTTTCTCAGCAGGTCGGTCAGCGGTGGTGCCTCCGGATGGTCGAGCGCCGCGGCTCCGAAGGCCCGATCGATGTCGGCCACGGTATCCAACGCCGCGGTGGAAGACACCCTGTTGCAAGGAACCAGGATCGCTTGCCTCGTGGGCCGCCCGATGACTGCGTCGAAGATCTGGCCGAGCAGCACGCTCTTGCCGAGACCTCCCTCTCCGATCAGAACGAGAGTGTCGACCTCGGTGACATCGCGGTGCAGCGAGCGCGTCAGCTGCTGCGCGCGTTGCATATTGGGCAGAACCTCAGGATCGAGTTCGAGGCGCTCACGCTTGGCTGCACGAACCAACTGCGAGCTCCAAGGCACACCTGTACCACCGAGTGACTGCGGTGGTGTCCAGGCGAGATCCTGCAGGACCGTGAAGCCTGCGGTGCCGGGGTCCGCGGCGATCGTCTCGATCAGTGTCCGCAGTCGCTGGGTGGCTGCTGCGTTTCGACAGATCCGCGGCCACACATCGACCATTGCACCCGTGAGGTCTATCTCGTGCAACGCCAGGCCGGCGGCCTGCAGCAATCGGTCCGGCGGTGATTTGGGAAAGGCCGCGCACAGGGCACCGAGAAGATCTCTCGTGCCCGGGTCGTGCTCATCGAACGGGAAGCGGTCCAGCAGCGACATCCCCGCACTCCCCACGAGTTCGGCACCTCTACGACTCGGACAACACAGACCAACCTACCGCGAGCGCTGAGTTCCGCGCACGCTCGATCCCGTCGATGAACGGCTGGGAGCAATGGATCTTCGCCGGGGGTATCCCTGCGCCTTCGGCGATTCGGATTATCGGTGCTCCCGCAAGTGCTCGCGCACAAACGTCGAGCATCCCCGGTGGCTCGTGGCTTGCAGAAGTCGACGAGCACTGGGTCGATCAAAGTGACCAAGCGGCAGGTTCTTTCGAGGATCGGCGCGACTACCTGCAGGGGGCACCGGATTCTGGTTCGATTACGTCGGCGGCGGTTATGCTTGCCGAGCCTGGGCTCCACGAACACGAGGTTTGCGCGAATGTCGTTGCTCGACCGATGCCCGTTCGACCCCGCCGATCCCGAAGCGCAGACGTTACTCGACGCGCTAGGGCATCTGTATCCGCTTGCGACACAAGCGCAACGACCGATTTCCCGCGCAGGCATCCGACTCCAGGACATCGCACTCAATGATGCGATGACCGACGTGTGGCCGCGCGTACTCCACGCCGCCGCCAATCAGGGCAGGTTGCGCGCGTTGGTGAGCGGTATCGCTGCCGATCCCAACAGCGCCGGTCACGAGATCTTCGTCCGACTGGCCCAGACCCCGGTCGAGGCGGGCACCCGATCGCCGCTGCCGGTTCCCGCAGTCGGGCCGCAGAAGAACACAGCCCGAATCCTTGGCCTGGTGACTGCGGTGCTGGCGGTGGTGGCATTGGTGGCGATCGGTGTGGTGATTCTTGCGCCTAACCAGCAGTCGGGCGGCGAGATCGTGCTCGAGGGCTATGACTTCCTCGGCGCACTGCCGTTCATGCCGGCTGGCCCACAGCCAACGCAGCCAGTTCCACGTCCGTCGAGCGCGGCACTGCCAGTGCACAATTCTGGTGCGGGCGCGGTGCCTTTCGACGGCGCCGAGCCGGGGGCGTACGCCGGTGAGCGTGATGTGACGATCTCGCGTCGTGATGATCTCGCGGCGCACCTCGAAGGGCACCCGGAAACCGCTGCGGCACTGGTGGAAGTGCTCAACAAGGACCCGGCAGTCACCCGCAGCGCTGCACTCACCGTGGCCGGACTCGGCGCCTATCTGCGCACGCTGACTCCGGTCGTTCTCCGATTCGATATCAGGGTTACCGATCACGGGCTCGACGGACACACGGCCGTCCCACGCCAAGCCGTCCTGCAGTCCGGTACCGCTGTCCTCGTCGATGGCCTCGGGGTGCCTAGAATCCGGCTCGCCGGCGGGTCCCCGTTGATCGCGATGCAGAACGTTTCCGGGACGCCGCAGTATCTCGGTGTGAAGTGGAACGGGTTCGACGAGAAGGCAATTGCCGCCCTGCGGCCGACTGGCACCCCGTTGACCGTGCTGGTGTTGATTGATCTCGGTACCGGTGTCGCCTTCGACCGTCCCGTCGGTTCGATCGGTGATCGCGACACCGAGCGCACCGCAGGGTCGGTCGAACCGAGTACCTCACCTGTGGTGACCACGACCCCGCTGACTACGCCATTGACGCCGACAGCCACGACCTCGGCAGACACCCGGCCGCTGGACCTGTCCGGACCGTGGACAATGCGATCGTTGGGCAGCGACATCGCTGGCGCTGTCAGTCACACGGCGGAGGGGTTCGCATTCCGGAACGAGGAAGTCGCAGGCGCTGTGCGCGCGGCACTTGACTGTGTGCTGATCGGGAAGCTCGGCGGAGCTGCCACCATGAGCTGCCGAAACGCCGTGACGGGGAATGGAGATCCTCTCGGTGCGGATTCGACCTACAGTGGCACGCTCACAGCCATCAGTTGGCAGGGCCGCTCGATGTTCCGATTCGACGGCGTGATTACCGCACCCATTTACCCGTCGCTGGGACAGTACGAGGTCAGTCTTTTTCCTGGATAGTCGCTGGGGTACGGATGCGGTCAATCTGCATGGGCAACAGCTCGGGTTGTCAACCACTCGAGGCGTTGGCTTTGGTCGATGTCTGGTGTACGAAGTGCCAGGATCGTGCCCCGATCATGGGGTGTCCGGGTGGAGATACTGGTAGCCGAGAAAGCCTGTTGCGAACGCTTCCTGGTAGGCCGTCAGAACTTGATTTGCCCATTCATGTGCGGAATGCGACTGTGCGACACGGGGAATGGCTCGCTGATAGAATTCTGTACGCGCCGTAAAATCGTTGTCGCGCGGAAGCTCGATCTGCTCTTCCGCATAACGACCGGTGTCTCGCCATGTGAAACCGACTACTGCCGAATGACCGTCGACCCGCACAGAGGCGAGCGCGAAGTTCGCGGCGACCGCCCCTTTCGGGCGCAACGCTTCTAACAGTGCTTGCGCTGCGGCCTGTACGTCGGAGTCGCCAGTTCCTGTGAGGCCGACCTGCCACTTGAGAGAATCCGGTCGCTCGTTGTCGGCGATGGAATCGGGATGCTGACCACGATCGTCAGTGGTCGCTAGGGGGCGAAACGTGATCTGCTCGACCTTCTCGATCGTAGTGCCAGCGAAGTAGAAATCAGCGGGGGCACAGATCGGGCAGCCGGCCGGGTCGAGGAGCACCATGACACGCGCCGCACGGTCCCCGCCGCTCTGATAGCGCAGGAAATACCCTGGCTCGTACCAGTCGCGTCCGAGGACCGCATAAGCCCAGCCTTGCACCTCGACATCAGGCAGTTCGACCCGCGGTTGCGGAGTTCCTGATTTCGAAGTGGCGTGCCCGCGCACCGCTACTTCGACCGCAGTCACCGGATCGTCGGTAGGGAACGATCCCAGGTCCGCGGCGTCGAATATACGGACGACAACTTCGATGTCCACACCGCTAGTGGTGATCGCAGACCCGCGTGTCACCGTGTCGAATAGGCCGCGCGGACAATCGCGTTCGGCATCCGCGATGCCTCGTGTGGTCACCTGATCGAGTCGCCGCCGCTGCGAGGCAAGGATTTCGGGATGGTCGCGCCATATCTCGCGTGCCACTGACTGTGGGGTCACCGTCACTGTCCACCTCCTCGGTTGGCTACGGCGAGGACGGATCTCATCGGGGATTTGTGCCGTTCTTCAGGGCGTTGTTGACCCAATCGTCGCATCGTAATTTTGTCCCGTCACCGTACACGCAGTAGACGGTCAGAAGACCTAGGGGATCGCCACCTGGCATGCGGCCGGGATCGTAAGGGTCGACCGATTTTTTGCTGGCGGATCCGAGTACTTCCTGCTCTCGCAGGGTTACGCAGTTCTTGCCGCCCTGGCATCTGCGCTCGCGCGCCCAGACACGAAAGTTGGTGTCACCGGCGGCATTGGTGAATGTTCGCTCTGCTGTCAAGACGAAGTGAATCGCGTTGAGGGAAGAGATGCTGTGTCGATGACGTACTTTGTCGTATCCGAATCCCCAGCCATATCGTGCTTCAGCCACGATATTTCCCTTCGCTGAATCCGGTACGCAATAGAAGCCGCGTCGAACCGGCACGGTCCACCCGGCCCGCGTCGGTACATTGCGCATGACCTCCGCGCTGTTCTGGTTTGGAAACGCGGGTTCTCGTTTGGAGCAGTCGGTCGTGGTTTGCGCATATGCGGGCGCAGTAGCCGGGATCAGGTAAGTGGCAGCAATGATGGCAATGGCAAGCAGTGGGGCCGAGAAGATCCTCACAGCATCTCCCTCGTGACATAGTGACCTGCATGGGATGGTGATCTGAACTAGTTTCCGTAGTCAGCGATGTACGCGATATCCTGATCGGTATAGGCGATGCCGCCATTTTGGAATACTTGAGCCATCACCACGCCGGGATCCAGGTCGGTAGTGCGAGGATTCTCGATCGGATATCCCAACACGCTACGTTCCCCACCGAGTTCGATCCAGACATTGAGGACGAACGGCGAGATCCTCCAAGCTCCCACGATCGGGAGGTAGTAGATAGCGCTTCCATTCTCGAAGAAGACGTAGTGACCGATGCCGTCACCCGCGACCTGTTCGTCGGTGAGTGGCAGGCCCAGAGCGCCGTCTTCTCTACCGACCTCGGCCCACCGATCACGGATCGCGCCGAATAGAATTCGTGTCCCCATCGGTCCTGACCAGGTGATGGTCCCGTTCTCGAAGTTGTTGTAGCGCCCGCTGTCTCGGTTGACCGCCAGTTCGTCGCTGGTCGGGTACCCCAACGGGCCCGCCTCGGCACCGGTGTCGTTCCATCGACCTCGAAGCGCGCCGCCGATCGCGTAGGCCTCGTTCAACCGCCAGTAGATCCCAGCGTGCTGGAACTCCTGGCGTCGGCCGACTCCATCGGGATTGACGTACTCATCAGACGTGGGATACCCGAGAGCCCCTCCCTCCCACCCGTTTCGCTGCCATGCCGCGAAGAAGTGATTGACCACCGGATGCGCACCACCCCACGGCGACCAGTAGATCGGGCCATTGGTGAAGGTGTTCCGCCTTCCGACGCCATCAGGGTTGGTGAGCTCGTTGCTGGTCGGCCACAGAAGGAAGCTGTTCGGACCACCGAGCTCGTTGTATTTGTCCTTGATGGCACCGCACACTTCGTAAGGTGCCGGCCAATACACCTGACATCCGGCCGCCGCGCGGGCCGATCGCGCGCCAGGGCGTGGAACCAGAGCCGCCTCCATCGTCTCTGCTCGATCGGCTTCTTCCTTGGTGAAGCCGCCAGGGATCTGCTCGCAGTCCGAACGCATCTTGCCCGGTTCGACGGTCGCTTTCGGATCCTCGGTTGGCCGCCATGAATCGGGCTGTGACTTCTCGCCCGGTTCACAGCCGTCCCGTGCCGTTGGCGCGGGGCTCGCACTTGTCGAGGATGGTGGGGACGGTGGCGGCGCGGTCGAGGTTTTTGTCGGGCTGGGCGGTGCGGGTGCCGAGGGACTCGGCTGTGGCGCTGTGGTCGATGGTGGCGTCGTCGTGGAAGAAGACGGCGACGGTGCCGGTGAGTCGTTCGGTGTGCTTGGCTGGGCTGCGGAAAGGACCGGCACTGCTGTGAGTGCACAAGCTGCGGCCACTGCGAACACAGTTCGTACCGAACGCCGCTGTGTGCGCTCGACCCGGTTCGGATGTTGTTGTGAAGACCCCAAAGGTACCGCCCCTCAACATGTGTGGCCGTAGCGCCACCATTTGTCCTGTGCTGCACGGGTTCCCGCGATTGGACGAGTTAACAACTCACGCAGGGAATGTGGCCCACGTCATACTTCTCGATCTGTTCGACGCTCTGCCGTTCCTCTGAGATTCGTTGTGCTGCAAGCAGTTCAGGATGGGCTGGCCGACGTTCTCAATCATGCGGGCACGCCGGCGAGTGCCAGGGTCGCCGTCGGGAGCCCATCACAGGCGGTCTGGGTGTGAACCCACCGATGACCGACCGGGCTGACACGATGCATCCGACATCGACACTTGTCGCGGCAGAACACTCGCGCGCGTGCTCAGCACGTAGGAGAACCCGGCGGTGACAGCCGCTGCGTCACAGGGCTGGCTCTCCTGCGCTCGCGCAAAATCGCCGTCGAACGTATCTCCACCATGGGAAACAGCTTGGTCGAGGTGATCGAGCAATAGTGACTGGTGAAGCTGGTGTCGACTTGGCTCACACGTAATCCTCGCCCCATCGGGTCGCGCCGAGACGATAGCGCTAGCTGGGTCCGGGGGTAATCGCGGTGATCAGGCCGGCCAGGGCGACAGCAGATTCGCCCGCAGCGCTGATCGAGGCCGGCGCGGTCGGCCTGGCAGTAACGGTGCGGGCGACGCGATGTAGGTCGCGTGCCAGCGGGCGGAGCTGGGCTTCGATACCCGGGATATTGGGGCCCAGTAGTGGCAGGGTCGGGTCCGGTGCGAGGGCGAGTGGATCGGGTATCACGGCAGGGTGGTGAGTCGGCACAGCCTCAGCTATCGCCTCGCCGAGATCAGCGGACAGTGTCTGGCAGCGTGCGGCCAGGGCTGGGTAGGCAGGCGGGACGTGCAGGGCGTGGTCGGTGATGGCTTGGGCCGCGGCCGCGATCGCGATGACCGCGTCGCGGCAATACACCAGAGTCACGACTGGCGAGGCAGTTTCGGCGACTGTAGCCAGGTGCTGGCGAGTACGACTGAGCGCGGCAACGACTCCGCCTGGATCGAAATAGCCCGGAGTGGGCAGCGGCTGGGCCTCGGGAGTTGGATTCGAGGAATCGCGGCGCATGTCGGCGAGAGTAGACCGTGTGATGGATCGCTAGATTTCGACATGCCGGTTCAGACCACCATGTTGCATGTGCGCGGGGTCGTCGACGCCTCCACGCTCGCCCGCTGGCAGCGGGTGCTGGAATCGGCGATCGCCATAACCGCGATCGAGGGCAGCCGACAAGTGATCGTTGACATGACCAAGGTCGAGCTCGTGTCGTTGGGCGCGATCTTCGCCTTGGCTGAACTCACCGGCAGGGCCAGCGGGTCGGTATAGGGATCAGCGTGGTCGACGCGAGACCGTACGCGGTGGCCAGCCGCGTCGTCGAGGTCACCGGCCTGACCGAGTGCTTACCGGTCTACCTCGAACTCGTCGAGGCCATGGCCTCGAGCGCAGTCCGGCCTCGCCCCGGCGGCTGCCGGAGATGGTAGTGCGGCGCAACAGGCAAGTTGGTGCGAGATTCGCGAGGTCTTTCGATGGTTGACACGACAAGAGAAATCAATAGTCGAAGCGCAGAAGCAAACGGGACTGGAGCCGTATTCACGGATTTGTCTGCAGTGGATAGCAGTCGTGCCACTGTACGTCGCTATTCCGGCAGTCAGTCACGTTCGTCGGAATTGCGGCTGGTTTAATCGTCGTCACAGTCGCGAGGCGACGGTGTTGAGCGTGTATTCGGCACTATAGTATGGTTGACAAGTTTCCCGGGTTTCCCCCGTCTTAGATAACCTGCAATTAGCTTGGGTGGATAGATACCAATTGGTTCCTGCTTCGCACAACATCCCAATATTGCTGATAACCGAGCCGTCAGATGCGTCAATCCACACAGGCAACTCATCGACCAATTGTGCGGTCAGTAGATTCCAGCCCTTACTGGGCCATTGCACAACTTCTCGGCCGATGACGAGTTGACCCTGAGCCGCACCAGCCGCCCATACGGCTGCCACCGCAAATGATGCATCCATCGATATGCCTTCACGCTTGACCCAGTAATCGCTCCCACCGGGGCGCAGCCACCCCAGCCCAACGGTGTAGCTAACGTCGATCGAGAGTTCCCAAACAAAATCACCGCTGTCGAATCGACTCCCGTACTGCAGGCATCGAATGTCCCGCGAAACGGCATGCAACGCCTCCACCCAAGCTCCGGGCGGGCTCACACCCTCAGCGTCAAGTACCGGCACAGCACCGGATTGCATCGGTATATGCCACACCAGCATGTCTGAGTCAGAAAAATTCCCAAAATCCGGCCACACCATCAGGCCATTGTCGCATCAGAGTGCCAGGAGCGGCTGCATCCGGGAACCTTCTACTCATGAAGACAGACTGTGCAGGCCACCGGCAGTCGTCACCTCTGGCCCGCTGCCACGCCGAGACCGGCGACCGTACACGCCCACGAAGCACTCTTGGTGACCGAACCATGGATCGAGAGCGACCGCGTCGGTGAACTCCCCGGCTGGTGCGCATGGTGGGGCGGGGACAAAGCCACCGTGAACAGCCAAGTCGCGAAAACACTGCGAGCGCTCAACGAATGGGACGCGGCGGAATCGCATCAGCTGCTGGCCACCACCTTCTGGGATCCCCAAGGCGCACCACGAGTCGCGCCGGTCCGGCCTTGATAGCCGAGTAGGGGAAGGCCAGTCGCTGAAGGAGTTGCTTAGACGGTGAACTGACCGCCGAAAATCCGGCGAGCAGCTCCCGACGCCATTTCCTCCGCTCAGTCCGGCTGAACGGTGGGGTCGAGAACTATTTTGACGGCCCCGTCGGTCTTGTGCTGAAACATCTCGTACGCATCGGGTGCGGACGCGAGCGGGAGCCGGTGTGTGGCAAAGGTTTCCACCCCGAGCGGGTCGTCATCGCCCAGTAGCGGCATGATGTCCTCGGCCCATCGCTTGACATTGGCCTGCCCCATTCGGAGCTGGATCTGCTTGTCGAACAGGACTCGCATCGGTAGTGGGTCGAGCATGCCGCCATAGACACCGACCAGAGATATTGTGCCGCCCCGTCGGACGATGTCGATAGCCAGCTGCAGAGCCGCCAAGCGGTCCACACCCGCGGTGTTCATCAGCTTTTCCGCCACCGCGTCCGGTAAGAGCGAGGCCGACCATTGTGCGGTTGCCGCCACCGGGGAACCATGGGCTTCCATACCGACCGCATCGATCACCGCGTCGGTGCCGCGCCCACGGGTGGCTTCACGGATGATGTCGGCGACCTTACCGCCCGCGGCATCCAAGTCGATGGTCTCGACTCCGAATCGCGCTGCGCGAGCGAGCCGTTCGGGCACTCGGTCGACCCCGAAGATCTGCAGGCCACGCTGCGCCGCGATCCGACAGGCCATATCGCCGATCGGGCCCAGGCCCAGCACGGTGAGCGAGCCGCCCTCGGGCACCTCGGCGTACTCGACGGCCTGCCACGCGGTAGGCAGCACGTCGGACAGGTAGAGGAATCGGGTGTCGTCCGGCCCCGAGGGCACTGCGATATGAGTGAAGTCCGCGTGCGGTACTCGCAGGTATTCCGCCTGACCGCCCGGGATCTGACCGTAGAGCTTGGAGTAGCCGAACAATGCCGCACCGCTGCCTTGTTCTCGCACCTGCGTCGTCTCGCACTGGGTCATCAGACCGTGGTCGCACATATAGCAGTGACCACAACTGATCTGAAACGGAACTACGATGCGATCGCCAACAGCGAGGTCGGTGATCGCCGACCCGACTTCTTCGACGATGCCGATCGGTTCGTGACCGAGTATGTCGCCTTCGCTCATGTAGGCGCCGAGTACCTCGTACAGATGCAGATCCGAGCCGCAAATCGCGGTAGAGGTGACCTTGATGATGGCGTCGGTGGGGGCTTCGATCTCGGGATCGGGCACCGTGTCCACGGTGACTTTACGTTTGCCTTGCCAAGTGACTGCCTTCATCACTGCCTCTCCTGGTCGTCTGCGAACGCTCGATGTCGGCACGGTTCCATGGGTGGCGCCTACCCGGTCTGCGCAGGACCAATCCGGGTGCGCGCAGGAGCGGAGAAGTCCCAGAAGCGATGGCCGGAGATGTTTGGGTCCGCCACTGAATCGTGTAGCTGAGTGAGCCAAGCATTCAGCTGGCTAGGGCATCGATTCGCCTGGTCATCGTGGATTCTTACACGATCTAGCGATCCTGGTTCGTCGGTGCTGATCCTACTGCGTTCCCATCTCCGTTGAGCCCATGGCGGGCCCTCGGTATTTGAATGCAGTTCAGAAAGTTCTTGACCCCCTTCGCTCATGCCGTCTACTCTCTAGTTACTGAATCTGATTCAAGAACTTGGGAGGTGTGATGGTCGGCAATCGGCGCGGCGAGGCTTCGCGTGCGGCCCTGTTGGCGGCGGGCAAGGCCGCGTTCAGCAGTGACCGCTACGAAGAGGTGTCCATCGTCGACCTGGCGCGTTCGCTGGGAGTGGCCGCAGGGTCGATCAGTTACCACTTCGGTGGGAAGCGGGGCTTCTACCTGGCCGTTCTGGAACAGGCGGCGGACGAGTTCTGGGGCAGTTTGCTTGCGATGCGTGGACCTGCGCTGGAGCGGTTGGCCCGTGGCATCGATCTGCTGCTGGATGAAGCCGAGCGTCAACCGAGGGCATTCGAGGCGCTGTTCGCCGATGTGCCGGACGCCGAAGTGCGTCAGATCCGCGACCGGCACCGAATTCGGCTGATCGACGCGCTGGTCGTCGAGGTGACCGGCTCGGACTCCTCACCGGTGTTGCGTGCCGCGATCAACGGCTTCGCGTCGTTCATCGAGGGCCTGGTTCTGCACTGGATGCACACCCGGGAGGTCAGCCGCGAGCAGGTCAAAGACCTGGTCGTCGGCAACCTGTTCGGCACGATGCTCGCCGCACTGCGCACCGACCCGGATATCGAGCTGACCCAGCGGGCGATCGACGCCGCGCTGTCGGATCCGCAAGCCGTGGCCTTCCTCGGTTCCTTGTCCACCATGTCGAAGACGACGGAGTGATTACTGATGTCTGAAGTTCTGCCCACCGGTCCCTCGCGGATCGTCGAGACACCGTTCGCGCGTGCAGTCGCCTGGGCCATCGGCCCGCGGGGGTTGCGCAGCCAGGCCGCGTTGCGTCGTGAGGTCGAGGGCAAAGTGGTCGTGGTCACCGGTTCCTCGTTCGGTGTCGGGGAGGCGACCGCGCGGCGGTTCGCCGCCGCGGGTGCCCGGGTGGTGCTCGCCGCGCGGTCGATGGATCGGTTGCTCGAGCTGGCCGAGGAGATCAATGCCGCCGGTGGCGAGGCGCATCCGTACCGGCTGGATCTGACCGATGAGCAGTCGATCGCCGAGTTCGCGGCGTCGGTGCGTTACGACCTGGGCGAGGTCGACGTGCTGATCCACAACGCGGGCAAGTCGTTGCGCCGCTCGATCCACCTGTCCTACGACCGACCCAAGGACGTCACTGCCACCACCGGTGCGAACTACCTCGGTCCTATGCGGCTCACCCTCGCCCTGTTGCCCGGGATGCGGGCGCGTGGCAGTGGCCACATCGTCAACGTCTCCACCGTCGGGATCATGTTCCCCAACGCGCCGAAGTGGGGCTTCTATCTGTCGTCGAAGCTGGCGTTCGACTGGTGGATGCGTGCGGTCGGGATGGAAGCGCGCGCCGACGGCGTCACGCTGACCACGTTCTACGGCGGATTGCTGCATACCCGGATGAGCGCTCCGAGCCGCTGGATGCGGGTGTTGCCGGGTCAGACTCCCGACGACGCGGCGAAGGTGCTGGCCAAGGCGGTGGTGAAGAAGCCGCGCACGATGACGCCGCTCTACGGATTCCCGTCGGCGATCCTGGTGACGGTGTTCCGGTGGCCGCTGGAATTGCTCGTCGAGCGGATCTTCCGAAATCTCGGTGACACCGAGGCCTCCCTGTCGCGACTGAAGCGGTCCGCCCCCGCGACCCCCGCTCCGACACCGGCGGTGGTGGATCCCACCCATAACGGTCAGGTGCGTACCGATGTCCGCTGACTTCACCCACAGTGTGCGCCAGTGGGGTTCGGCGATACCCGCGGTGCTCGCTTCTGGGATGCTGGCTCCGGTCGGCCCCCGCAAGGCGGCAGCGTTGGCGCGCAGCTTCTACCAATATGGCCCGACCCCGGCGATGTTGTTGGCGGCCACCGCGATTCGTCACCCGGACAAGACCGCGATCATCGACGATTCCGGACAGTTGACTTACCGGCAGCTCCAGCAGCGCGCCGAAGCGATTGCCGCGGCACTGTATGCCGCGTGCGCGACACCGCCGAGGTCGGTCGGCATCATCTGCCGTAACCATCGTGGGTTCGCCGAGGCGATGACCGCGGGTGCGCAGCTGGGCGCGGAGTTGATCTTCATCAACACCGAACTGCCCGCCGCCCAGCTGCACGCGATCCTGGCCAGGCACAACCCGGACGTGCTGATCTACGACGACGAATACGACGTCACCGTGGAGGATGCGAATTTCGCGGGCCTGCGGGTGCTGGCCTGGCGCGAACCGGACGCCGACCTCGCCGGACTACCGACGCTGGACGACTTGGCCGCGCGAAGCCACCCGCGGCCGCCGCGGGTGCGACACGCAGTGAAGATCACGCTGCTGACCTCGGGCACGACAGGGTTGGCCAAGGGCGTGCCGCGCGCGGTCGAGCCGACCGCGATCGTGCTGCTCACCTTGACCGCGATGTCGATCCTGAAACTGCGCTCCACCGATCGGATCTTGGTGGCTCCACCGATGTTCCACGGTTTCGGATTGCTGTCGCTGCTTGGCCCGCTGGCCTTGGGCGCGACGGCGATCTGCCGACGCCGGTTCGACGCCGCGATCGCGCTCGACGACATCGCCCGCCACCAAGTCAGCGTGGTGATGGCGGTTCCGGTGATGCTGCAACGGCTGCTGGCGGTACCCGAGCTGACCGAGAACCGTTCGGCCCGTTCAGCATTGCGTGTCATGGTGACCGGAGCGGCACCGATCTCGCCGACCACGATCTCGAAGCTGATCGACGCCTTCGGTCCGATCCTGGTCAACGGTTACGGCTCGACCGAGGCCGGTCTGGTCACGATCGCCACTCCCGCCGATCTCGTCGCGGCGCCGGACACGATCGGGCGGGCAGCGCTGGGGGTGTCGGTGCGGATCCTGCGCGCCGATCGCACCGAGGCCGCGCCGGGGGAGATCGGTGAGATCTTCGTGCGCAGCGGTCTGGAATACACCGGGTACACCCCCGACCAGTCGGGGAAGGTATGGGCCAAAGAGGTCATCGACGGGCATGTCTCCACCGGCGACATGGGGCATTTCGATGCCGAGCACCGGTTGTTCATCGACGGCCGCGCCGACGACATGATCGTCTCCGGTGGGGAGAACGTCTTCCCTGGCGAGGTCGAAGACCGCCTCGCCGCCCACCCCGACATCACCGACGCGGTCGTGATCGGCGTGCCCGATGCCGAATTCGGCCAGGTCCTCAACGCGTTCGTCGTGCTCGCACCGGATGCGGCCATGCCGGGGCAGGACCTTCTCAAACAGCATGTGCGCGAAGGTCTCGAACGCTACAAGGTGCCCAAGCGGTTCATCGTCCTCGACGAGATCCCGCGCAATGCCAGCGGCAAGGTCCTGCGCGCCAAACTCCACGCTGCAGCCGGTTCCTGAACCGTTGCCCTGTCGAAAGGCCAAAACTGATGGCAACGATGCCAATTCGTGCGCCGAAGATCATCATCATCGGCGCTGGTGTCGCCGGGATCTCCGCGGCGGTCACGTTCAAGAAGGCTGGTTTCGACGATTTCGTGATCCTGGAGAAGGGGGCCGATGTCGGTGGGGTGTGGTTCTGGAACCGCTACCCGGGGTTGACCTGTGATGTGCCGTCGCAGCTCTACCAGTTCGGCTTCGCGCCCAAACCCGACTGGACCCGGGTATGGGCCACCGGCTCCGAGATCCAGCGTTACCACGCCGAAGTCGTTGACCGCTTCGGGTTGCGCGAACACCTGCGTCTCGACAGCGAAGTCACCGACGCGGTCTTCGACGGCCGCAGCTGGAATGTCACCGTCGCCGACGGTACCGAGTTGACGGCCGATTTCGTCATCGCCGCGACCGGGGTCCTGCATCACCCGTTCACCCCCGACCTGCCCGGGCTCGACAGTTTCGAGGGGTCTGTGGTGCACACCGCCCGCTGGGACGACTCGCTCGTCACCGCGGGCAAGCGGATCGCGGTGATCGGGTCCGGTTCGACCGGCGTGCAGGTTGTTTCGGCGCTGCAACCCGACGCGGCGAAGTTGACCCAGTTCACCCGTACTCCGCAATGGGTGCTGTGGGCTCCGATGGGATTGGCCCAGTCCTCGCTGGTGGCAAAGGTTCTGGCGTCGTCGTCGGCGCTGCACGATCGGGTGTACTCGGTGTCGCTGTGGGCGTCGGGCATTCTCGCCGACGTCGCGTTGCGCCCGACATGGCGGCGCAGGACCCTGCAACGGTTCGCGCGGCTGTCGCTGCGTGCTCAGGTCCGCGACAAGAACCTGCGGCAGGCACTGACGCCGGACTACCAGCCGTTGTGCAAAAGGCAGGTCATCTCCGGCACGTACTACCAGGCCATCCAGGCCGACAACGCCGAGCTGGTCACCGACGAGATCACCGACATCACCCCGACAGGTATCCGCACCGCCGACGGGCGCGAGCACGACATCGACCTCATCGTCTTCGCGACGGGTTTCCACCCGCACAACTACATGCGCCCGATGAACCTGCGCGGCCGCGACGGCCTCCACATCGACGAGGCCTGGGCGAAAGGCCCACGCGCCTACCGGATGACGGCGATCCCCGGTTTCCCGAATCTGTTCACTGTGCTCGGCCCGAACTCACCGACCGGCTCGATCTCGCTGCAGTACTCGGCCGAACTGACCGCCCGCTACATCACCCGGTGGTTGCACCGGTTCGCCACCGGCGAGCTCGACACCGTCGAGGTCACCGAGGCCGCGACGTCCCGGTTCAACGACGCCGTGGCGCAGGCGATGGGTCCGACGGTGTGGAACACCGGCTGCAACTCCTGGTACTTCACCGACCAGAACACCATCGACCTGTGGCCCTTCGACCGCAAGACGATGACCACCATGCTCACCGAACCCGACGACCGCGACTTCCTCATCAACGCGACGGCACACAGCGGCGCTGCGGTCGAGCCGACCACTGTCTGAAAATCGAACCAGGACAAGGACAACGATGTCTCGCGATTCCCGAATCGACCTCAACGGCGCTGTCGTCGTGATCACCGGCGGTGGCCGCGGTATCGGTGCCGCCACCGCGCAAGCGTTCAGCGCCAAGGGCGCCCGGGTGTGGATCGGTGACATCGACACCGACGTCGCCGCGGGCACCGCCGCGGAGATCCCGCACTGCCACAGCGCGCGCTTGGACGTCACCAGCGTCGAGTCCTGGCGTGAATTCCTCACCGAGGTCCTCTCCACCGAAAGACGACTCGACGTCCTGGTCAACAATGCCGGGGTCATGCCGCTCGGTAGTTTTACCGAGGAGACCGAGGCCACCACCGACTTGATCCTCGACGTCAACGTGCGCGGGGTAATCAACGGTATGCGCGCGGTGCTGCCCGGCATGGTCGAGGCCGGGCGCGGCCATATCGTCAACGTCGCCTCGATGGCCGGGATGATCCCGATCCCGGGCATGGTCACCTACAACGGGTCCAAGTTCGCCGCGCTCGGGTTGTCGCTGGCCGCGCGCCGGGAGTACGAGGGCACCGGCGTCACGGTGACCGCGGTGCTGCCCTCGGCCGTGCGCACCGAGTTGTCCTCGGGCGCCGGGCTGGGCAAAGGCATGCCGACCGTGGACCCCGAAGACGTCGCCCGTGCCGTGGTCGCCAGCGTGCGACGTAGGCCCGAAACGGTGTCGGTCCCGGGCTGGGTGGCACCGGGTTGGTCCGTTTTGCAAGCGCTCGTGCCCAGTTTCATCGAGAACGCCGGGCGCCGGCTCATCGACGATCGTCGCGCGTTGACCGGCATCGATCCCGACGGTCGTCGCGCCTACCTCGACCGCATCGAACGCCACGCCGCCGAACACACCGCGACCGCGACCGCTGTCGCGCCCAAGCGGACCCGCAGGGCGGGCTCACGATGACCACCCGCGCCCTCGTCATCGGGTGCGGCGGCACGATCGGGGCGCGTGAATCTTCGCCACCCGAACTGGTCACTCCGCTCGCCAGTTTCGGTGCGTCCGACGCTCCTGCGGTGTCGCCGGCAACAGCCTTGTCGGCGGCGTGGTCGGTGCCAGTATGGCTACCGCCCGTCACCGCACACGACACCGTCGCGGCCGCTTCGGAGACCGTCATCGCGTGAGCAGTGTGATCTCTCGTGTAACCAACCGAGCCATGTGCGCCGCATTCAATTGTGATGGTTGACACTCTGCTTTCGCGCATAGCAGTCTGAATCGGATTCAAATTGAATTAGATTCAAAAAGGGGAAATAGATGCTCACCGACACCAACACGCTGTCGCGGCGAACACACCGCGATCGCGTCCGGACAACACGGGCGCTGGCCGTGCTCAGTGCCTCGGTCCTCGCGCTCACCGCGACAGTCATCGGCGCTGTGCCCGTCGCCGCCGCACCGGATTCCGGGTCGGCGTCGGGCTCGGCGCAGGCCAACGATTTCTACCTGCCGCCCTCACCGCTGCCGGCGGAAGCGCCCGGCACGATTCTGCGGAGCGAACGGTTTCCCCTCGCGCTCGCGCTGCCCGGGCAGGACGGGCAAGTTCCCGCCAACGCCACCCGCATCATGTACATGAGCGCGGACACCCATGGCGCCCCGGCCGCGGTGACGGGTATGTACCTCGAGCCGACGGTGGCCTGGAACGGTCCCAGGGAGCGCCCACTCATCGCGGTCGCACCAGGCACCCAAGGCCAAGGTGATCAATGCGCGCCGTCGAAGGGCTTCGGCGAACTGATCCACTACACCTTCCCCGTGGATGTGTGGGTCAGCTACGAGATCATCACCGCCTACTCGCTGCTCGCACGCGGCATGGCAGTGGTGATGACCGACTACCACGGACTCGGCACCCCCGCCGTCCACGACTACGTCAACCGGGCCGCTGAAGCCCACGCTGTGCTCGATTCGATCCGCGCCGCGCAAGCCCTGACCGGAATCACCCGGCCCGGTGCGATATTCGGTTACTCCCAGGGCGGCGGCGCTGCCGCCGCTGCCGCCGAGCTGCAAGGCGAATATGCCCCCGAGATGGACCTGCGTGGCACCTACACCGGCGCCCCGCCCGCGGATCTTCGCTCGGTGGTGCTCACCGCCCCGGCCGTCAACGGGATCGTGCCCGGTGTGATCGGTGGCTTCGCGGGCGGGCTGTTGGGCTATGTCCTCAACGGGATCGTCGCGAACAATCCCGAGGTCGCGCCGATCGTCGATGCCGCAACCAACCCCGCGGGTAAGCAGATGATGGCCGAGTTGGCCAACACCTGCATCGCGGAGGCCGTGCTCCGCACCATGCTGCGACCGGTGACCTTCTACACCGCTGGGGGCCGCACCCCCGCCGAGATCATCAACAGTTCACCGGAATTGAGCGCGATCGTCGACGACCAGCGCATCGGTAACCGCAAACCGGTCGCACCGGTGTTGCTCGCAGGCGGCACCAACGACGATGTCCTGACCTATCCACAGGTCCGGCAACTCGCCATCGACTGGTGCGGCCAAGGCGCGAGCGTGCAGTTCGAACCGACAGCCTGGCTGCCGCCACTGTTCCCGAGCACCGCGATCGGGCACCTGCTCGAATTCTTGCCCGCCACCGTCGCGGCCCATGACTGGCTCACCCAACGCCTCGCCGGGGCACCCGCGCCCAGCAACTGCTCCGCTCTTCCGTGATCACCGCGACAGCGCAACCTGAGCAGGCGCCGGACTTGCGTGTCGAACATGCTCGGGCAGGGGATCTTCACGGTCGCCGAGTCGATGAACTACACCCGCACGACCTGGACGGACCATGTTCGGTACGTTCGTGGTGCGGAAGGTAAACGTATTGCTGCCGCGCAGGCCAAGGCGGTGGCCGCGCTGTGGAGTTGGACGCAGGACCGTGGGGATATCGATTCGTGCTGACGCCTGTGTCGACCCGATTTCCCGGGGTTCTTGTCTGCCGACGGTTCGTGCCCGGAAGTAGCGCATCCTGCGCGGTCGCGGCAAAGCTGGGCTTGTACGACGGTACCGCTCCCCAAGGAATCGAACCTGCGACGCCAAAAATATCCCTCTACCTGCTGAAATGCAGGTAGAGGGTTGCGCCCCCGGCACGACACGCAAAACAACCAGCACGCCGACATGATCATCCACGCGGTGATGCAGTGATGCCTTGAGCCCAAGCTCGATTCCCGAACAAACTGAGCCGAGATCCACTGGCCTGAGACCGCGTTACTCCATCTTTCGATAGGCGAGCAAGGCGTCAAGGTTGTGCACAGCGGTGGCGTTCCCGGCGTCGGCGGCCTTGCGGAGTAAGGGTTCGGCTGCAGCCCAGTCACCCCGCTGCGCGAGCACAGCGCCGAGGTTCGAGGCCGCGATAGCGTCGCCTGCGTTGGCGGCTTTGCGGAGCCATGGTTCGGCGGCTGCCCAGTCGCCCCGCTGTGCGAGCAGAGCACCGAGCGTCGACACCGCGGTCGCGTCTCCGGCGTCAGCGGCTTTGCGCAGCCATGGTTCGCCCTCTTTCCAGTCGCCCCGCTGTGCCAGTACAGCACCGAGGTTCGACGCTGCGGTGACGTCTCCGGCGTCGGCGGCTTTGCGCAGCCATGGTTCGGCGGCTGCCCAGTCGCCCCGCTGTGCGAGCAGAGCACCGAGCGTCGACACGGCGGTGGCGTTCCCGGCGTCGGCGGCCTTGCGGAGTAAGGGTTCGGCTGCAGCCCAGTCACCCCGCTGCGCGAGCACAGCGCCGAGGTTCGAGGC
>NZ_JBHUYK010000011.1:197927-208046 GCF_042668615.1 Nocardia sp. NPDC057272
CGCGATAGCGTCGCCTGCGTTGGCGGCTTTGCGCAGCCATGGTTCGGCGGCTGCCCAGTCGCCCCGCTGTGCGAGCACAGCACCGAGGTTCGAGGCCGCGATAGCGTCTCCGGCGTCGGCGGCTTTGCGGAGCCATGGTTCGGCCGCAGCCCAGTCACCCCGCCGCGTGAATAGGGCACCGAGGTTGAACGCTGCGGTGGCATCCTGGGCCTCGGCGGCCTTGCGGAGCCATGGTTCGGCCTCAGCCCAGTCACCCCGCTGCGCGAGCAGGGCACCGAGCATCGATACCGCAGTGACGCTCCCGGCGTCGGCAGCCTTCCTGAAGAAGGTGTGCGCGATTGCTTCGTTGGACCGCGTGTATGCAGCAAAACCGACCCTTGTCAGGGTGGCTGGGTCGCATTCGCGGGTTGCGTTGTGCCAGTAGTTGTCCGGAATGGGGCGAAGTGAGCGGTGATCTTGTCCGTCGTCGGCAGCGACGAGGTAGTCGAAGGCTTTGTAACCGCGTGTGTCAGCGTTGAGGTAGGTCGTGAGCAGCGCGGCAGCGCGGCCCGCCCCCGCGGGTGGTGTGCGTGCGGCGGCGGTTGCGGCGCGCATACCGTGCGTGGTGGCGTCGAGGTGGGGGTGTGCTGATCGCAGCTGGCCGAGGGCTAGGTCGATGAGGACAGGTTCGGGGATCGGGTCGTTGCGTCCGATGCGAGCCCAGTCCACCGCAGTCGCGATCACCGCGTACAACGGAGGGTCGGCGACACGGGCGTCGTCATAGCGCGCTAGCAGTTCTGGCGCGCCTGCTAGTACCTCTGCCAGACCGTAACCATCGCCGCCCTGCTCTGGGTAGGTGCTAGTCGCGGCCGCCCGCTCGTTGGGGTCCTCGCTGGTGGAGACCAGATCGATGGTTACGGCCTGCTCCAGCAGCATCCGGTTCTCCTGTCGCAATTCGCCACCACCACCCCGCAGTCGGGCGCGCATCTCCGAGCGCAGCGTCGCCACCACCACTGTCCGTCCCCGGCGCGCGGACAGTCGGGCCAGCACTGCGGGGGTCAGCAGCACTGTGCTGGTCAGGTAGACGTGCAGGTCGTCGAGCCACACCACCAAAGTGTCCTCGGTGTCGGTGAGGCGAGGATGGGCGGCGAGCTCGACGACACCGTCCGGGGTCGGCCACACCACTCGTGCGTCCGGGTCGTCGGCGTGAATTGCTTCGAACAGGGTGCGGGTCTTGCCAGCCTTCGACGGGCCCACCACGACTATGAGCCGATCACCGACCAAGGCCTCGGACAGACGCTCGTCGACCCGATTGGCCGTGCGAGCCACGTAGCTGTCGCGGCGACCGTACTCCCCGGCGCGCCCGAACGCCGAGCTCGTCGCTCCCAACCAGTACGGGTCGACTTCAGCGACCGTGGGCAGGTCGTCGATCCCGTGCACCTGGACCAGCTCCCGCATCGACCGGGGCAGCGGCGCAGGATTTGGGGCGTGGACAGAGACCGGTCCGTAGAAAGTACTTCCGGCAGCGGAGAAAATTGCCCCGCCTCCAATCGAGGCAGGAACGGAGGGCGCGGAGGATCCGGAAGTCAGTCCCGCGCCGTCGAAGGGCCCCGTGACGCCGTGAACCCTGCTTCCACGTCGCGGATCTCGGTGGCGCCCTCGATCGTGGAGTCGGTGACCCGCACCCCGTCCCCGGTGGAGGCGACGGCGGTGATCGTCAACGCCGCCGACACCAGCCCCGTGACGTTCACGCCGACGACGGCCTGTGGGGCGTGCTGCTGCACTGATTCCAGCACTGCGGCGGCGGCGGTGCCGAGCTCGGGATCGCCGGCGGCGCCGGCGTCGGCGAGGTCTTCGGCCAGGGAGTCCTTCTTCGACTTCGATTCCGGCTTGCGCTCCAACGCTGTGACATCCACGTCGCTGTACTTGCGCGAGAGCAGGTTCTTCAACCTGGTGTAGGCGTCCTTGACCGCCTGCGCCGCAGTATCGCCCACCCCCGCGAGCGCACCTGCCGCGATCGCCGAAACCACCACCGCCGTAACCGGATCCATCCCGTGATCCTCCCACCCCATCACCGCACCGCACCTATACGCCGTCTGATCTCGACAGCGAGATGTCGAGGGGCCAGCAGCACCGTCGGACGTCAGACTGATGAGCGGGTCCAGGTGACACGCCTCCGCGTTACTGGGTGGGTCAGTGACCGCCCGTGCGCAACCCAGTTTCCGCGGCATCCGCACCGACAAGACAACCCAGGAAGCCGGTCTACCGAGCATCCGAAGAAGTGGGGTTCGGCCGCCGACGCCTGCCAGCTCGTCGGAGATCGTCGCCGACAGGCTACCCGGGGTGGGCCGACACTCCACGGTGGCCACCGCCGCGTTGGCGATCGAGCGTCCGTCGATCGCTGCGGAACTGGTTGCCGATATGGAGCTCGGCGCAGCCAGCAAGGTCATCGCGAGGCTTCCTCCCGGTGCCGCCGAAGAGATGTTGACCGCCGTGCTGGCTGCGCAGCACCGCGAGATCAAGCGATTGTCCTCGAAGCTGCGTCGATAGCCATCGCACCGGCGATCTCGCCGGGATTTGTGTGCATCTCCAATGCCATTGGCTGCGGGTCCACTCATTACATGATGTATGGGCCCGCAGTCTGTGCGCCTGTTCGGGTCGGTCTGATCATCGTGGCGATGATCGCGATCAGCGGAATGGGTGCGTGGAATCGGCGGAGGAACATATCCTGCGACGAGTTCCTCTACCCGAAAGACCATCCTGTCGGCTCCCGCTCCCATCGGCATGTGACCGTTGGCGCCGAACGGCCCGCCTGTGCAGGTCTGGTTTGGCGGGTGAGGACGCTCGTGCTGAGTTGTGCATCGCCGTGATTGCGCTGTCGGCGGCGGGCGGACTGGGTGCTGTGAGGAGTGCGTCAAGCTGGCCGTGAACTCGCCGAGACGATGCGCTCCGCCAGCGATGCAGTCGTCGTGACCGAGCGTGTGGACTGGGAGGAACCCGAACGCGCACGGCTGCCAATGTTGGCGGGCCGAGTTGCTCGACCGATGCAGCGAGTATGCAATCCTGGGCGAGCCGTGCCACAGTTGGGTTTGGTATCTGAAATGCAGGTGTGCGCCGGGGCTCTGTCACCCACCTGGTCAGTCGTCGCGACGGCCCAATTCGATCCGCCGCTCGCGGCGAGTCTTACTGGGCCATAAGAACTTGAGAGTCATGCCCTTGAGCCCCCGGGCGCGGCGTCGGCTGCGTTCGTCGAGGTCGAGCATCGAGAACACCATCTCTGCGCCCAGGACATCCGCCATCCGATGGTCGAGTCGATAGATGATCCGCCGAGACCAGAACACGTGAATCGCGACAGCTGACACACCGTAGGTGACGAGCACCAGGGCGAGAACCTGCCACCATGGAATCTCCGGAAGAATTCCGAGTCCTGTGGCGTATCCGGCGAGGTAGCTCATCGCAGGGTGCAACACACCCAGCAACATCAACGCAGCGATGACGGGCGCGAAACGTCCCGCCCGCTGTAAGTCGGCGCTGACGATCGCTTCGGCCAGTGCACCTCGTTGCTGGAGGGGTGACAACTCGTCGTATCGGGGTCCGATGACCAAGACGAATTGCTCGACCGTCAAGCGAGGGTGTACTCCGTCCACGCACCAGTCCGGTGCGTTGCCCAGTTCGACCTGCGGGGCCTGCACCCCGAACCTCTGGGCGAGCTCGCCGACTTGAGTCTCGATTTGATCTTGATCCACTAGCAGATGATGTATCAAGTGATTGGTTATCGCCTGTCGAGCCGTGCCGGCCGACCCCGAACGGGGTAAGCGGTCGGTAGGACACGCTATCTGTCGCTCGGGGTGTGGGCATATTAGGGAAGCTCGAGATGGCCTGCGTGTTGTCGCTTTTCGGTCAGGGGGCTCGGCATCGACTTAGCTCCGGTGAACTCAATCCCCGCAGCGGCGAAGTGGTTCGACCCGCACGTCATGGCCCTATCTATCACCGAGGGCGTCCCCGACGCCTCGGTGCCCAGACTCGGCAGTGCATTCGGATCAAAGTCCGGCAGGATGAGTGGAGGGCTGACTTCCCGTTGGCAGAACATGAAGACGCCAGCTGAATATCCGCTTCTGCCGCTGGTCGTGTGATGGCGCTTGCAGTGGATCCTTTACAGAGGCAGGCGGGCGTGTACTAGGCGCCAGGTTTGGTACGCACCTGCGGATTCAGCAGTTCTGTTGGAACGGGTAGCACCCCGTGGGGGCAGCCTTCGTCATCGGCGCTGGCGCCGGAGTTGGGGCTGTGGTGGCCTGTTCAGGATTGTCGGCGACCTCCGGCTAGTGACGTGTGCTCCCATCGCTGGACACGCGCCCGACAACCGGGCGTGGCCGCTGAGCGCGACGACCAGCTGCTCCCGCCGTCGAGAGCCAACTCCGACCAGTCGATCGCGCTCGGCCTGCCGTGTGTACGGATCCTCATCGCTGACCTCAAACTGCGTGTCACCGGCATGGACGGCGTATAGGTGTGGTGCAGGCATCGGCGTGGCAAGCTGGCGAGATGGAACCGGTGACGGCAGCGGTGGTTTCGGCGATCGCGGCAGGCGCTGTGGCGGGGGTAGGCGAGACTGCGACACAAGCTGTTAAAGACGCCTACGCAGGACTGAAAAATCTTATCTGTCGCAAATATCCGGGTGTGAATGTTTCAGGCCTGGAACGCAAGCCGGACTCGGAGAAGAAGAAGGCGTCTCTCGCGGAGGACCTCGCTGACGTCGGCGCCGACGGGGACATCGAGCTCGGGACGGCGGCGGCGGCTGTGCTGGAGGCTGTGCGTGCCTATGCCCCGCAAGTGGTTACCGGTGTGGATGTGTCCGGTTTGGTGGCGGCGGCGTTGACGATTTCCGACGTCGCTTCTACTGGGCACGGGGTCCAGATCAGCGGCAGCGAGATCTCTGGGCACGCGCAGATCAGCGGGGTACGTGCCGGATTCGCGGAGCCGCCGGACCCTTCCACAGCGCGGGGATGATTCCCAGTAGCCCCGCGCCTGTCCCACCGTCGGGTGGGAACAATTTCTCTGGGAACACCTTCCACGGCCCCTTCACCCTTGCCGCCGCGGTGCCGGGACTGGCGATGCCGTTGCAAAAACCGGTTCAACGAAGCTGGAGACATTCCCACAAGGCCCTTTTGGGGTGTGCGATCGGTACGGTGCTGGCGGTGGTCGCCAGTATCGGCCTCGTCGCGGCATTTCCAGCAGACGAAAACAACTCAGCAGTCCCAGCCCCGTTGACGATCGATGTGAAGACCGTCATCGGTGGCCAATGCGATGGTTTGGTTTTCCATCAGCCGATCAACGAGCTCGGACCGCCGCCGTCCTACGGCGGCTACGGTGTGTGGACGGCAGAGCGCGACGGTGCCGAAACGGGGCAAAGCAAGGTCCTGGTCAGCATCATCGGAAAAGGGCCTTCTCCGGTAATGCTCACCGGCATCGGTGCTGAAGTCATAGACCGGCAGCCCGGTCCGATGCGGGGGACCAAACTCAACGGCCAGTGCGGTAGCCCGATGAAGGCCCGGTTCGCCGAAGTCAACCTTGATGTCGAACCACCCAAAATCGTCGGGTCCAACGCCGACCCCGACCAGTACTACGGTGAGGGCACCTTCAGCTCGACCCCGCTGCAGTTCCCTACCAGGTGAGTGACACCGATCCAGAGCTGTTCTTACTCGTCTCTAAAGCTGCCAGCGGGGACACCGTGTCGTACCGGTTCTACCTGGAATGGACCGATGGAACACGGTCAGGCAATCTCGTGATCGAAAACAACGGCAAGCCACTGCGTCTCGCGGAATCCGACAAGGAGGATCCGTTGTACCTCCAGAGCGGCAAAGAGTTCGTTCTGCTCAAGTAGGAGACCCGCCGAGCCCTAGTGCTCCAGACAAACTTCGTGATGTTGTTGTTTGGCAAACGGTTTCGTGCTGGTTGATGAGGATCTGGCTGCGTGGACGAGTTGTTCGCCCGAGTTGTGGGTCGGCTTTCGCGGGCGGAGCCGCGCGATGTGAGCGCGAGCGTATCTGCGCGGTTTGCTGGGCGCCGTTGGAGGGAAGAACGGCTGGCCGCGGCCCGAGGTGGCCGGCGACCCGACACCGGACGGCATGCGGCGGATGCTGAACAAGGCGGCGTGGGATGCCGGCGGAGTCCATGGCGGGGCGTAGGCTGGCCGTCGAGCACCTGGGCGATCCTGACAGCGTGCTAATCGTCGACGAGACCGGATTTCTCAAGACGGGTGTGAAATCGGCTGGGTGCAACGGCAATACTCCGGCGCTGCCGGACGGATCCAGAGCTGCCAACTCAGCGTTTTCTACGCTTGCCCGAGCGTCCAGGGTCGCACTCTGATCGATGGGGAGCTGTATGTGCCCAAGTCGTGGACCAGCGGCGGGGACTGCTTCCGACTAGCTGCGCCGAGGAAGTCGACTGCGCAACCAAACAGCTTCTGGCCCATCGAATGTGGCCGGTGCCTTGGACGCTGGCGTGACTGCCGGGGTCGCCGCAGACGATGCCTACAGCGGCGATTCGAAGTTCGGCCGGTGGCTCCAGCAGCGCCAGATCGGGTAAGTGGCGCCGTCCCCCGTAGCTCGCCGATCGTCGGCCTCGGGGCGACTGCCGCGGACTGCCTCGTCGCTGACGCAATGCAAGCGGCTTGGAAGTGCTTGAGCTGTGGAGAGCGCGCGAAAGTGAGACTCGACGATGTGGTCTGCGCCAGCACAGAACCAGGTCCGCAGCCCATGGCCTCATGTGCCGTCGGTCCGAGAGTGCAGGATCCACTGCTGGTAGGTATTGTGCCGAAATTGGTATGCAGTGCCGGTGACTCGAAGCAAGCCGTTGCGCCGAGCCCAGTCGAGAAACGCTGTGGGTTTGCGACCGGCGGTCCAACGCGGTTTGGCCATGGTGACCAACGCTGAAGCCGACAACCGATCTCGCGGAGAAGTCACCGGCCTTGTGTTCACGGCTACAATTGTTATCGCCTTAGCGGGCACGCCAGAATTGGCTGCAGTACAGACGGCGTGCTGCACTCTTCCGCAACGAGCGCGCGTGGAGCGCCGCAGTGGCCGCCGGGTTGGGGGTTGAATGCGGGTATCGCGTCGGTCAATGTCCCACTCACTTATCTGGACGTGATCCGTTTTCGCACCCCGCGCAGTCCTCGGTATCCAGATCATTTATCGTTCGGCAGTGGCCGCACGACCAAAACTTCGCCGACGCTGCGTCGCGCCGCGCCGCGCGTGGGCGGACCGACAAGTCCGGGTCGCGGCACAGGGTATCGGCTATCGAGCCGTCAGAGTCCAAGCCCTCGGCCTGTGCCGCGATTCGCGCAGCAATCCGATAATCTGCAGATTCGGCTCCGGCTGCCCAGGCAAGTAAGTCACTGCTCTTCTCGGCGGCAGTTGCAATTGCTACAAGGTACAGCAGAGTTGCCCGGTCTCGGGGCCGATTCGGCGGCGGTGCTGTCTTAAGGATGGCTTCGCTGTCCCATGGGGGGCCGTGACATTGCACAGCACGCTGGTAATGGCCCACACAATCCAGTCGGGGCCGGAGTCCAAGCACGAAAGCAATAGGAGTAATTGAGCCGAGGTTAGCACCGCATTGAAATCATGGGCCAGAACGGGTTGATCGAATGCATCAGTCGCAGCTACAAACCATTCATCCGTTTCTGCGCGCTCGCCCTCAGCGGCGCCGATATCCCGGATATGCTTCGCTTGCTGCGCGATCACAGCTTTGTCCAGGCCATAGGCGTCTGCGATGGCAGACAGCACGCCATGGCGTAAGGCTGTGGAGTCTGCCCATGCCTTCCGGTCGGCGCGGTGGTCGTTATAGTCGGCTACTTTGAGGAAGGATCCGAGCTCGGTCAAGGACCATAACCCATTACCGTTCGGTGATTGTGTCGTAGGAGATGTGAACGTTTTCAAGTCGTCCAGCAGTTCGGCCCGATTCCTTCGGTAGGTATCGAGCCTGCTTATCGAGGCGACGGGCGGCGGCTTCTAAACTTCTCGGTGACCTGCCTATTACCTAGAACTGGCGTAGGTCTCCAGCGGCTCGATTGCTGCTAGGCCTATTACGCGGATACTGTGAAGAGCAATGCCAGCCGCCTTCTGTTCAGGCCAGAATTCGCTGAATGAAACCCGCTGTGATTTCTCATAGCTCGCTTCCCAGCAGATAATATAGTCGCGAACCGCTGCCAGGAGTAGATCAACCAGCGAGCGTACACTTTCCGGTCCATTTCTCAGTTCTACAGATAGATCGGCTAGCGCGTCGCGCACGTCTTTGAGCGAGCGAAATGCGGCAGGCCAACTCTCTAAGTCTATTCTGGCGTACATAACGCCCCTCGACTTCAAGAGCGCAAGCGTCTTATTGACAGCGGCTCGCGTACGTTGTCGGTCTGCGTAGACATTGGTTTGAGCGGCAATCGCAACTCCGAGCTTGGCCAGTGTGTCTTCGTCAAAGATTTCGGTACCGGTGTACATATTCTGTACCTGGATCAGCTTTCCCACATTTCCGTTGATTGTGTTGTGGATTGGCTGGGGACCGCTAGAACGTGACATCGCCGTGTACAGTCTCGATTTGGACTATCTTCCCGACATCACCTTGAATGTTGTTCACAAAGGCAATATCCGCATTTGTGTTAGAAATCTGAGCCAACTCTGACTCGATAGAAGATGCGAACTGCGGGTCAGCGACCATAGCATTCTCGAGGTGTCTCGTGACGGCCGCTTGAGCTTGTTCATCGTCAGGATTTGCCTCAAGGTATCCGAGACTGGCCTCAGCCTGTGAGTTACCCGCAAACTTGCTCCGGATCAAGCCGAGCAATCTTTTTGCCCCGGATAAGGCTCCAGCAACCGCACCATCTGCCGACTTTGCGGCTAGGCTTTCGCCCGCCTTAGTCGCGAAATTTGCGAGATATGGGCCGATGACTTTCATTGCTGCACCAGCGATCAGCGCAATCGTGACAGGTTCCATGCCTAGCCCTTCTGCTTGCATGTCCGTTCGCGAACCTGACGGATGCATGGCTCACGTGATGTCGATCACACTATAGCATGGCCGAAGCATCCCGATGTACTATTCGCCATTCTCAAATCCGACCGTCTGATGTAAATTGAAGATAGATATGCCAGCGGACAATATAATTTCACCATTGAGCAGAACGCAAAGTTTAGCCGAGTTTTAACTTGGCATGATTCCGCGGGCTCGCTCGTAAGCCTAACGGGCTACACGGCTGCGATGACCCTCAAGAACATCACCGATGGTGAAGAGATTATTTCCCTGAGCACCACCGCCGATGGTAGTGGCAATGTAATGAACCCTCGGTGGCGCAGCCGGAACGATCTGTGGTTGCGGTGTGGACATCGCGGTCCCGCGTCGAGGACTTGGGCGGGCTGATCGCCGGTGTCAGGGCCATCGCCCGCGGGAGTTCGGCTATGCCGAACGCAGACTCACCGGCGCCGATGACCCCAGCCTCTGAGATCCTCGCGCGCTGATGTGGCTGCGGCACACCGGGGCATGGCTCGACCGCCGGCCGCAACCCGCCGAGTGACGACAGCGCCTGAGGCGACGGCGAAGTGCTCCCCGCGCGAGGGATGAGCCCGTCGACCGGACGTTCAGCGGCTGCCCCCACAGAAACCCCACACTTTTGACCGGAATCAATGCGAATTCATGCGAAACGATGAGAAGTGTCGATTCGCGAAAATTCTTGGTGCTGAGCACTATTGGGCAATGTCGGGTAGGGTCTGGACAACTGGAACCCGCGCCAGGTGGTCGCGGGTTCGAATCCTGTCAAGCCTGAAGGGGCAGCCCATCTGCCGGGTCAGCGCTGTTGTCGACCAGCATGCCGACTGTGAGTGCTTCTGATCGTCGCGGCCGAAGCTGCGAGGCGCTCGGGTCTTTCGTCGGGACGGGGCGTGGAGGCGGTATGAGGTCTCGCCTTCGGTCTATGCCGTGGGATCGACATCTGTTTTCGCGGGGTTCGGCTTTGTGGCCTGCTCGCGAAGTTGGTGAGGCGATGCATCAATGCGCGAGCCGCGGCTGATGTGAGGTCGGGCGGATTCGTCGGGACGATGACTTCGAGCTCTGCCGGTTCCGTGCTGGCGTCTCGGAGAGTGGCGCGCGTCGGCAAAGGGTTCT